>JBJMQK010000523.1:0-4898 GCA_045802735.1 Anaeromyxobacteraceae bacterium
CATGATGACGGCGGTGCCCGCGGCGAGCGAGACGACCGTCATCGCGCGGAAGCCCCAGCCCGGGTTCACCACCACCATGAGGCCGGTCGGATCGCGCAGCGACTCGAGGTAGTTCGCGATCGCGAACCCCAGGACGACGGACAGCACGATTGTGCCGTAACGCGGGTACTGCGTGATCTTCCGGCGGCCGACCTCGCCCTCCTTCTGCATCTTCTCGAGGGCGGGGATGACGACGGTGAGGAGCTGCAGGATGATCGACGCCGAGATGTACGGCATGATCCCGAGCGCGAAGATCGAGAGCTGCTCGAGCGCGCCGCCCGAGAACAGGTTGAAGAGGCCGAGGAGGCCGCCCGAGCTCTGGACCACGCGCCGCATCGCGATGCGGTCCACGCCCGGCGTCGTGACGAAGATGCCGAGCCGGTAGACGCCGAGGATGGCGAGCGTGAAGAGGAGCCGCTTTCGCAGCTCCGGGATGCGGAACATGTTCGCGATACCGCTCGTCACCATGGCGCTCCCTCTCGGCTCGGGACTACTACGGCTTGTCCTGCTTCTTCTTCGCCGGCTTCTCCGCCTTGGGCGCGCCGTCGGCCTTCGCCTTCTTCTTCTCGCCCTTCTTCTCGCCCTTGGGGGCGGCCTCGCCGGCGGGCGCGGCCTCGGCGGCGGCGGCCTTCGGCGCGGGCGGCGGGCGCGGCGGCCTCGCCGCGATCTTCGCGGCGCGGGCGGCGGCGCGGACCGCCTTCTCCTTGTCGCCGATCGACTGCGGCCTGGGGACGAGGTCGATCGTCCCGCCGGCCTTCTCCACCACGGCGCGGGCGCCGGCGGTGACGCGGTCGACCTTCACGGTGTAGGAGCCCACGAGCTCGCCCTGCCCGAGCAGGACGACGCCCTCGGCGTTCTTCCGGACGAGTCCCGCGGCCGACAGCGCCGCCTGATCGACGACCGAACCGGCCGGAAGCGACGCGAGCTTCGTCACCTGGACCTCATCGAGGTCGCGGCGGAAGACGTTGTTGAAGCCGAACTTCGGGAGGCGCCGCTGGAGCGGCATCTGCCCGCCCTCGAAGCCCTCGAAGTGCATGTTGCCGGAGCGCGCCTTCTGACCCTTGCCGCCGCGGCCGGCGGTCTTGCCGAGGCCGGAACCCTGGCCGCGGCCAACGCGCTTCCGCTCGCGGTTCGCGCCCTTCGGCGCCCTGAGCTGGTTGAGTGACATCGCTTGCGTTCTCCCTTTTAACCCAAGTGGGCGCCCGTGTCCCGTCGCGGGACCCCCGGGCGAGCCGCCTAAGACTTGGCGGCCGCTGCGGCCTTCTTCTTCGCGGCGCGGCCGACGGGCGGCGCCTCGTCCACGCGTTCCCAGGAGACGAGGTAGCTCACCTTGGCGATCATCCCGAGCGTCTGCGGGGTGTCGGGGAGGAGCTTCGTCGAGTCGTGCTTCTTGAGGCCGAGGCCGGCCACGATGACACGGTGCTTCTCGGGGCACGCGGAGAGGCCGCGGACCAGCTTCACACGGATGGCGGACATCGTATCTCCTAGCCCTGGATCTCGGCCATCTGCTTGCCGCGCAGCCGGGCGGTGTCTTCGGCGGAGCGGAGGCGCTTCAGGCCCGCCACGGTCGCCTTGAGGACGTTGTGGGGGTTGCGCGAGCCCTGGCACTTCGTGAGGACGTTGCGGATGCCGGCCGCCTCGAGGACGGCGCGGACGGTGCCGCCGGCGATGACGCCGGTGCCCTCGCCCGCCGGCTTGAGGAGCACGCGCCCCGCGCCGAAGTGGCCGAGCACCTCGTGCGGGATGGTGGTCCCGACGAGCGGGATCTTGAACAGGTTCTTCTTCGCCTGCTCGCCGCCCTTGCGGATCGCCTCGGGCACCTCGTTCGCCTTCCCGAGGCCGACGCCGACGTGGCCCTGGCCATCGCCGACGACGATGAGCGCGGAGAAGCTGAAGCGGCGGCCGCCCTTCACGACCTTGGCGACGCGGTTGATGTGGACGACCTTGTCCTGGAGGTCGAGATCGTTGGCGTTGATGGGAGAAGGCATGCAGGTCACCTAGAACTTGAGGCCGCCGTCGCGGGCCGCCTGGGCGACCGCGGCGACGCGGCCGTGGTAATCGAAGCCGTTGCGGTCGAAGACGACCTGCGTGACGCCCTTCTCGAGCGCGGCCTTCGCGATCGCGGCGCCGACCTTCTTGGCCGCGTCGGTCTTGCCGTCCTCCTTCACCTCGTTCTTGAGCGCCTTCGAGCCCGTCGAGGCGGCGGCGAGGGTCTTCCCCGTCGTGTCGTCGACGATCTGCGCGTACATGTGGTTGAGGCTCTTGTAGACGGTGAGGCGCGGGCGCTCCGTCGTGCCGCTGATCTTCTTCCGGATGCGGGCGCGGCGCTTGTCGTGCGCCGTGAGGTGCTTCTTCATGGTGTGCCTCCTTGCGCCGGCGCAGCTTCAGCCGGCGCATGAGCGGCGGCCGCTTAGGCGGCGCCGGTCTTGCCTTCCTTGCGACGGACCGTCTCTTCCGCGTACTTGATGCCCTTGCCCTTGTACGGCTCGGGCGGCCGGAGCGCGCGGATCTTCGCCGCGGTGAGGCCGAGCTGGTGCTTGTCGACGCCCTTCACCGTGAGGCGCGTCTGCTTCGGGTCCACCTCGGCGGTGACGCCGTCGGGGAGCCTGAAGACGACCGGGTGCGAGAAGCCGAGCGTGAAGTTCACGTCCTTCCCCTTCACCTCCGCCTTGAAGCCGACCCCCGAGATCTCGAGGACGCGCTCGTACCCCTTCGTCACGCCGAACACGGCGTTGTTCACGAGGGTGCGGGTGAGGCCGTGCAGGCCCTTCGCCTGGCGCGACTCGTCGGGGCGCGTGACGCGCACCTCGTTGCCCGCGACCTCGACCTTGACGATGGGGTTGAACGGGAAGTGCATCTTCCCCTTCGGCCCCTCGACCTTGATGTCGCCGTTCGCGACGGAGACCTTGACCTTGTCCGGGATCTTGACCGGAAGCTTGCCGACTCGAGACATGGGCTCTCCTACCAGACCGTGCAGATGAGCTCGCCGCCCACCTTCTGCTTGCGGGCCTCGCGATCCACCATCACGCCCTTCGACGTGGAGAGGATGGCGATGCCCATGCCGTTGAGGACGCGCGGGATCGAGTCCGTGGGGACGTAGCGCCGCAGGCCCGGCTTCGACACGCGCTTGATGTCGCTGATGGCCGGCTCGCGATCGGTGTCGTACTTCAACATGATCGTGATCGCGCCCTGCGTGCCGTCCTCGTGGCGGACGAACTCCTTGATGTAACCCTCGTCGCGCAGCACCTCGGCGAGGCGCACCTTGAGGCGCGACGCGGGGACGACCACCTTCTCGTGCCTCGCGGACGACGCGTTGCGGATGCGCGTCAGCATGTCGGCAATGGGATCAGTCATGGACATTGGGGAGGTCTCCTACCAGCTCGACTTGATGACGCCGGTGATCTCGCCCTGCAGCGCGCGCTTGCGGAAGCAGAGTCGGCACATCTGGAACTTGCGCAGGAACGCGCGCGGACGGCCGCAGAGCTCGCAGCGGTTGTACTGCCGCACCGGGAACTTCAGCTTGCGCTTCGCCTGCGCCATCTTCGAAAGCTTCGCCATTGAAATCTCCTCGAGAGCGTGCCGGACCGGCTACGGGCGGAACGGCATGCCGAGCGACCTGAGCAGCGCGCGCCCTTCCTCATCGTCGCGCGCCGTGGTCACGACCGTGATGTTCATGCCCTTGATCTTCTCGACGTTGTCGTAGTTGATCTCGGGGAAGATGATCTGCTCGCGCACGCCGAGCGTGTAGTTGCCCTTCCCGTCGAACGCCTTGGGCGAGACGCCCTTGAAGTCGCGGACGCGGGGCAGCGCGATGTTCATGAGGCGGTCGAGGAACTCGTAGGCGCGATCGCCGCGCAGCGTGACCATGGCGCCGATCGACTGGCCCTGGCGCAGCTTGAAGTTCGCGATCGACTTCCGCGCCTTCGTCACCACCGGCTTCTGGCCCGTGATCTGGGCGAGCTGGTCCACCGACGCGTCGAGGACCTTGCCGTTGTTGATGGCCTCGCCGAGGCCCATGTTCACGACGACCTTCTCGAGCCTCGGCACCTGCATCGGGTTCGTGAACCCGAACTCCTTCATGAGCGAGGTCCGGATCTCCTTCTCGAACCGCACCTTCAACCGTGCCGCCATGTGTCGCTCCTTGCCTTCGTCCGGCTTCAGCTCGCGCCGGGCGATGCGTGTGTTGGACGAGATGCCTTACTTCGCCGCCGCCTGCTTCTCGCGGCGCGCCTTCTCCTTCGCGCCGAGCTCGCGACCGATCTTCTCGCGCCGCACCGGCTCGCCGCTCTCGACCACCATCACGTTGGAGATGGCGACGGTGCCCTCCTTCTCGACGATCCCGCCCTCCGGGTTCGACGGCGAGCGGCCCTTCTTCATGTGCCGCTTCACCGTCTGGACCTTCTCGACCCGGACGCGGCCCTTCTCGCGCAGGACCTCGAGCACCTTGCCGGTCTTGCCCTTGTCCTTGCCGGACATGATCTGGACGGTGTCGTTCTTGCGGATCTGCATGGCTAGAGGACCTCCGGCGCGAGCGAGATGATCTTCATGAACTTGCGCGCGCGGAGCTCGCGGGCGACCGGCCCGAAGATGCGGGTGCCGATCGGCTCGAGGTCCTTGTTGATGAGCACGGCCGAGTTCGCGTCGAAGCGGATGTACGAGCCGTCGGGGCGCTTCACCTCGCGCGCGGTGCGGACGACGACGGCGCGGGCCACCTCGCCCTTCTTCACCTTCGCCTGCGGGATGGCCTCCTTCACGGCGACGACGATGACGTCGCCGATCGAGGCGTAGCGGCGCTTCGACCCGCCGAGCACCTTGATGCACATGACGCGCTTCGCGCCGGAGTTGTCGGCGACGTCGAG
>JBJMQK010000046.1:0-5577 GCA_045802735.1 Anaeromyxobacteraceae bacterium
GACGCGGCGGCGCTGGCGGCGGCGGCGGGGGCGGCGATCGCCGAGGCCGGCGCGCGCGTCGACTACGTCGAGGTCGTCCACCCGACGACGCTGCGGAGGGTCGCGCGCGCGGAGCCCGGGACCCGCATGCTCGTCGCCGCCTTCGTCGGCGCGACGCGGCTCATCGACAACGTGGCCCTGCCGTGACGAAGGGCAAGGGCGGCAAGGCCGTCGCGGACGGGGTGAAGATCATCGCCACGAACCGGCGCGCGCGCTTCGACTTCACCATCGAGGACAGCTTCGAGGCCGGGCTCGCGCTCACCGGCAGCGAGGTGAAGTCGCTCCGCGCGGGGAACGTGTCGCTCTCCGACGCCTACGCCCTGCCGAAGGGCGACGAGCTCTTGCTCGTGAACTGCCGCATCGGCGAGTACCAGCCCGCCGCGGCGTTCGGCCACCTGCCGCTGCGCGATCGCAAGCTCCTGATGCACCGCGGCGAGATCGAGAAGATCCGCGGCAAGGTCGACCACCGCGGCTACACGCTCGTCCCGCTCCAGCTCTACTTCAAGGACGGCTGGGCGAAGGTCGAGATCGCGCTCGCCAAGGGTCGCAAGCACGAGGACCGCCGCGACGCGATCGCCGAGCGCGAGACGAAGCGCGAGGTCGACCGCGCGATGTCGCGCAAGCGGCGCTGACCTTCGCCGCGCTGCGCCGTGGCGCCGCGCCGACACGGCCCCACCTCGGAAGGCGCTCGCCCGTTTGCTAGGCTCCTCGCGTCCCGTCCCCGAGGCCGCGTTGTTCGACCGCGTCACGCTCCGCAGCGACCTGCTCGACGCCCGCGGCGCGCCCGTCGCGCGCCGGGGCGCGGTGATCTCGGTCGCGGCCGTCCTCGCCGCCGCGCGCGGCACGCGGCCGGACGCGCGGACCCGGCTCGCCGACTCCGACCTCGCGCGCGATGCGCGGGCGGTGCTCGCGGACGCGACCTACCGCCACGTGTTTCGCCCCGCGGCGCTCCCGGCCGTCGAGCGCGCGCTCCTCGCGATCGCGCTCCCGGACGCCCTCGTCGCCGAGCTGGCGGCGCTCGCCGTGGCGGACCCGGCGCGCCACCGCCACGCGCTCACCACCGCCGCCGTCGCGGCGCGGATGCTCGTCTCGGTCGTCGGGGATGCGCCCGCGCTGCCCGACGTCGCGGCCGCGGCGCTGCTCCACGACGTCGGCATGCGCCACGCCGCGCTCCACCTCGCCGACAACGGCGACGACCTCGCGCCGCAGGAGATCCTCGACGTGGCGAGCCATCCGCTCGTCGGCGCCCGGCTCCTCGCCGCGGCGCTCGGCGCGCACCCCGCCGTCGAGGCGGCGCTCTCCCACCACTGGCGCTGCGGACACGGGTACCCGGCGCTGCCGCGCCCGCCGTCGCGCTCGGTCGAGGTGATCGCGGTCGCGAGCGCCTTCGCCGCGCTCACGCAGCCGCGTGCCTACCGCTCGGCCCCTTACGACGCGCGCGGCGCGGTGGACGTGCTCCTCGCCGAGGCGGAGGCCCGTCGCGCGGACCCCGGGACGGTGCGCCTCCTCGTCCACGCGCTGCGCGGCGGCGAGGGACCGGTGCGCGAGCAGCGCTTCGGACGGCGGCTCCCGGATGAACCCGCGGTGAACCGTCACTCGCGCGTGGCGCCGACGCGCAGCGCGATGTGATCGGGAGCGCTCGCGCGGGGTTCAGCCGCCCGCGCCCTGCCACCACTCGAACGTGCGGCCGAAGGGATCCTTCTCGTCGTAGAAGACGAGGTAGGCGGCGGCGTCGTAGGCGATGAACGCGGGGCGGCCGCGGCCGACGTTGCCGAGGTGGTGCAGCTGGCGCCAGGTCCCGGTGTTGAAGTAGACCGCGGGGCGGCCGTTCACGAGCCCGAGCGGCGTCATCCCGGCGAAGTGGGTGTGCCCGTTCACGACGAAGCGCAGGCCGCGGTGCTCGCGCGCCTCGAGCGCCCGCACCGCCGTCTTCGCGAAGCGCGCGTCGAGGAGCTTCATGATGAGGTAGTAGGCGTTCGTGAGGCGCGGCTCGTCGCGCGGCCTGGCCCGCGCCGAGAGCGACAGGAGCAGCTTCACCCGCTGCGCGAAGTCGAGCTTGAGCGCGCGGTGGTGATCCTTCATCCAGTCGCGGACCCAGGGGTTGTCGAGGAAGCCCTCGACGAGGTCCTTCCACACGCGCCCCACGACGCGCGAGATGTGGCGCGGCTCGGCGCGCGCCACGGTCCGCACCCAGCCCGGCACCGCGAGGATGGGCCGCACGTCGTCGATGTCGTCGAGGCGCGGGTCGGGCACGTCCACGCGGCGCCGGATCTCGCCCGGGAACGGGATGATGAGGTCCGCGGCGATGACGTCGCCGAGCGGCGCCGAGCCGTCGGGCTCGTGACACAGGAGGTCCACCGTGTGCCCGTGATACGCCAGCACGCCCTCCTTCGCGAACACGAGCGACGTCGGGAACGGGGCGTCGCCGCCCTTCATGCACAGCGCCTCCCGCACCGCGACGCGCGCCGCCGGCGCATGCGCGAGCAGGCGGTCGTGGTTCCCGAGCACGTACGAGACCTCGAGGACGCCCTCGTCCACCTTGTGGCGCAGCGCCTCGAAGAACGGCCGGTCGGCCTCGACCGTCGCGTCCACGATCTCCTTCGCCCTCGCGGCGAGCGCCGGGGAGGGCTCGTCGTAGGGGCGCACGCCGCCCGCGAGCCACTGCGGCGCACGGACGAGGTCGAAGATGTCGCCGACCAGGCAGAGCCGCACCGGCGCGTCCGGGCGGCCGCCCTCGAGCCGCGACCAGAGCCGCCGGAACTGCGCCGCGCGCGACAGCGGCGCGTGCGCGCCGGGGCGGAGGTGGAGGTCCGAGATGAAGACCAGCAAGGCGGAGCGGCAGACCTCCCTACGCGTCGAGCCCGGACGCTCGCCGCAGGAGCGTCCACGTGTAGATCCCGCTGCCGTGCCCATCCGACCACTGGATCTGGATGGCGTAGTTGCCGACGCCCTTCACCTCGAGCGGCCGGATGTCGGGGGGGATCGTGGCCGGATCGAGGATCTTCTTGCCGGTGCCCTCCTCGATGCAGCCCGCGCAGGGGCACTGGTCGCGCAGGGTGTGCGGCGGGATGGTCACGTCGGCGCCACCCGGCCACAGGATCCGCACCTCTCCCGCGGCCGTGACGTCGATGCTCTCGGGCGGGGCGCTGGTGTTCGCCTTGAAGGAGATGCGGTCGAGGAGGCCCATGAGGATGGTTCCCTGTCGGCGGGGCGGCGCGCTGTCAAGCGGAGCGCGCGAGCGCGTGGAGGAGGGCGGAGCGATCGTCGAGCGGAGTGGTGCAGGGCCGGCCCTCGGCGACGTGCAGCTCCGCCGCCGCGAGGGAGCGCGGCAGGCGCAGGATCGCCGAGGAGCGCGTCCCGTACTGCGGGTCCATGTGGATGCAGGTGGCCGCCGCCCGATCGCCGTGCACCGTGAGCACGTCGCGCAGCCCGGCGACGCCGAGGTCGAGCGGCCAGCGCGCGCGCACCAGCTCGCCGCGCGGGCCGCGCCCATCGTGCGAGGACTCGGTGACCACGTGGAGGCCGGGCGCGAGCTCGTCGAGCGCGCCGCGCTCGCCGTCCGAGCGCCACAGGAACGCGCTCTCCGCGTCCGCGACGAGGAGGTGGAAGGGGTTCCAGAGGGCGGGGTCCTCCCGCGCCGTCGCCGCCCGCGCCTCCGCCGCGGTCGCGTGCGCGAGCGCCTTCGGCACGAGCTCGCCGCGCGAGCGGCGGCGCGGGTCGGGCGGCTCGCCCGTGTGGAAGTTCGTCACCGCGGCGAACACGCCGCGCGCCGAGACGCCGATCCACGTCCCGCCGGCGACGAGGTCGCGCGGCGCCGCGATGCGCGGCGCGCCCGGGGGCTCGCGCACGTCCCACCCCTCCGCCGCGCGCCCGAGGCGCTCGTCGCGGTTCGCCGCGACGACGACGGGCCAGCGGCGGTCGGTCTGGAAGGCGACGGCGAGGGTGCACATTGGAAAAGAAGCGGGCGGGGCCCGGAACGAGCCCCGCCCGGAGGTCTTCGCCGGAGCGCCTAGCTCCCGCTCTTCACCTTGGCGAGGAGGTCCTGGCGCGTCTTCTCGAGGACGTGCGGCAGCGTCTTCCCGAGCTTCTGGAACCACTCCGCCTGCGACTCGAGCTCGCCCTGCCACTCCTTCAGGTCGATCTTCGTCGCCTGCGCGACGTCCGCGTCCTTGAGGCCCTTGAGGTCGATATCGCCGTCCTTGGGCGTGTGGCCGAGCGGCGTCTCGGTCGCGCCGACCTTGCCCTCGCAGCGGTCGAGCATCCACTTGAGGACGCGCATGTTCTCGCCGTAGCCCGGCCACAGCCACTTGCCGTCCTGGCTCTTCCGGAACCAGTTCACGAGGAAGATCTTGGGCGGCTTGGGGATGCGCTGCTCCATCGAGAGCCAGTGCCCGAGGTAGCTCCCCATGTCGTACCCGCAGAACGGCAGCATGGCCATCGGGTCGCGCCGCACGACGCCCACGGCGCCGGTGGCGGCGGCGGTCGTCTCCGAGCCCATCGTCGCGCCGAGATAGACGCCGTGCTTCCAGTCGAAGGACTGGAGGACGAGCGGCACCGTCGTCGAGCGGCGACCGCCGAAGATGATGGCGCTGATCGGCACGCCCTTCGGATCGTCGAACGACGGCGAGAGGGCCGGGTTGTTCTGCGACGGCGCCGTGAAGCGGCTGTTCGGGTGGGCCGCCTTGTCGCTCGAGCCCTTCTTCCAGGCGTGGCCCTTCCAGTCGATGAGCTCCGCCGGCGGCTCGCCGTCCATGCCCTCCCACCAGACATCCCCGTCCGGCGTGCGGGCCACGTTCGTGTAGAGCGTGTCCTTCTTGATCGAGTCCATCGCGTTCGGGTTCGTCTTGCGATTCGTCCCCGGCGCGACGCCGAAGTAGCCGAACTCGGGGTTCACCGCCCACAGGCGCCCGTCGTCGCCGACGCGCATCCAGGCGATGTCGTCACCCACCGTGCGGATCTTCCAGCCCTGGAACGAGGCGGGCGGGATCATCATCGCGAAGTTCGTCTTGCCGCAGGCCGACGGGAACGCGCCCGCGACGTAGTGCTTCTCGCCCGTCGGGCTCTCGGCCTCGAGGATGAGCATGTGCTCGGCGAGCCAGCCCTCGTTCTTCGCGAGGTACGACGCGATGCGGAGCGCGAGGCACTTCTTGCCGAGGAGCGCGTTGCCGCCGTAGCCCGAGCCCACCGACCAGATGGTGTTGTCCTGCGGGAAGTGGCAGATGAAGCGCGCGTCGGGGTTGCAGTCGCGCACCGAGTGGACGCCCTTGTTGAACTCGCCCTTGTCGCCGAGGCGGTCGAGGGCGATCTTCCCCATCCGCGTCATGATCCCCATGTTGAGCGCCACGTACACCGAGTCCGTGAGCTCGATCCCGACCTTCGAGAAGGGCGACGTCGCGGGACCCATGATGTACGGGACGACGTACATCGTGCGGCCCTTCATCGCGCCGTCGTAGATGGCGCCGAGCTTCCGGTACGCCTCCTTCGGGTCCATCCAGTTGTTCGTCGGGCCCGCCTGATCCTTCGTTGGCGTGCAGATGA
>JBJMQK010000585.1:0-5887 GCA_045802735.1 Anaeromyxobacteraceae bacterium
GCCCGAAGAGGGCTCGCCCCTTCGTCATCGGGGGGAGTGGCACGCCCCCCGCCGCCTCACGGATAGTGGTGCGTCGGCAGCACCGGTGGTTCCGGGCGCTCCTTCTTGGCCGGGCAATACGCCACCCACGCCACACCCGGCTCGCCGTTCGGCCCCATGCCCTCCGGCGGAATGCAGTCCGCAGGGTGGAACGCGCGCGCGGCGTCGTCGTAGCACTCGCACGCGGTGAGGCTGCGGGTCGTCGTGCCGGCCGTCGGGTCGGTCCCGCACGCGAGCGCGAACGCGATGAGCACGAGCCCTGCCGCCGCGGCGAGCGGGCGACAGTCGATGAGGCGTGGGCAGCTCGCGCACGCCACCCGGTCGCGCTCGGTGAGGCACAGCGTGTGGCGCCTGCGAGGCGCGACGAGAGCCGCCAGGACAGCGACCACTGCGAGGCCCAGGAAGGCGCCCACGATCTCCACGACCGAGAGGAGCGTCATGGCGGCCTCCTAGAAGAACCAGCCCATCCGGGCGAGACCGAGGGAAGGCAGACCGTTCTTCAGATACTTGTCCGCGTTCTTCTGGATGTCCTCGAGGGTGCCGCTCGGCTCGACCGGGCTCGACTTCGACTTGTAGCCGGTCGCGAATTGCCAGCTGAGGTCGAACCCGGTGAAGAAGCCGCTCGGGCGCACCCAGCGCCAGCCGAGGACGGGCGCGACGAACGGCGAGGAGACCTCGACCTTCGTCTTCAGGGTCGCCCCGTCGAGGCCCGTCTGCTGCGATTCGCCCGTCAGCTTGTAACTGCCGAGGTGCGCCCCCAGGAAGAAGGCGCCGCGGAACGGGTAGACCTTCGCGCCGACGCGCCACATCGAGAACGCGATCTTCGCCTTGCTGATCGTCGTCGCCGGGATGAACCCGTAGTCGAAGTCCAGCCCCCACAGCCCGTGACCCTTCACCTCCAGCCCCAGCGTCGGCCCGGTCGGGAGCTGCAGAAGGGTGACGTTCGGGCCGACGAGGACGGGGCCGAGGAGCCCGCGCTGCCTGCCCGTCTCGGCGAGCACCTGCTCCGCGTCTGCGTTCTTGAGGCGTGACTCCAGGTCTCGCCACTGCTCCAGGCGCGCGACCCGCGTCCGGAGCTCCTGGAGCTCGGTGGGCGGTGGCGGTGCTGCGTCGTCTGCGGAGACGAGGAGAGGCAAGGCCAGCGCGCAGAGCGCAGCCCGGACGGCCGTTCGCATGTGGTGTTCCCCCTGTGCAGCGATCTTCCGCAAGGCGCGAGGAGCTCGCCATCCCTTGCCTCCCGGACGACCCGCGCCCTAACCACTGCGGGTCAATCCGCCGCCCCGAACCCTGCGCGCCCGCGCGCAGGGCGCCCTGCGCGTCCTTCACGGAGAAGGCAATGCAATTGGGGTCCATTCGATCCAATTGGCTGCCGCGCTCGTGCGAAGGCGCGAGGGCGCCGTGGCAAGGAGATCCCCGACGGCCAGGCGCTCGCTCCCTCACTCGCCGTTCACACGCGCCCCCCACGACCGTCGCCTCCGCCTTTCTCCGAGCACCCCCTTCCCTCCCGTCCGGGCGAACACATGTTGGGCGGACCATGCCCGCCTCCGCCTCGCAATCGGCTGCCTGCCTCGGGTTCGCTCTCGCCCTCGCCTGCGGGGCGGGCGAGCGAGCGAGCCCGCCGCCCGACGGCCCGATCACGCCGGCGACGACGAGCGCGGTCGGCGCCGCCTCCTGCTCGCCGACGGGCGCCGCGTTCTGCTGGGTGAACCCGGTCCCGCAGGGCACGCCCCTCGTCGCGCTCGCTGCCGCGAGCGACGGCGGCGCGTGGGGCGTCGTCGCCGATGGGACGGCGCTGCGCCTCTCCGGCGACGCGCTCGCACCGGTCGCGCTCCCGACGAGCGCCTCGCTCCGCGCCGCGTGGACGGCGCCCGAGGGCGACACCTGGGCCGTGGGCGACGCCGTGCTGCGCCACGACGCCCGGGGCTGGGCGGTGATGGAGGTGCCGGCGGGCGCCTGGTCGGCCGTCCACGGCTCGGGCGGGCACGACGTGTGGGCGGTCGGCGAGGGAGGCGCCGCGGTGCACTGGGACGGCGTCGCGTGGCAGCGGCTCGACACCGGCAGCGCGAGCGCGCTCGTCGCGGTCGCCGCGCGGGCGCCGGGCGACGCCTGGGCCGTCGCGCAGGACGGCGCGACGTACCACTGGGACGGCGCGCGCTGGTCGCCCGGCGCGGCGATCGCGATGCGCACCGCGCGCGCCCTCCTCGCCACGCCCTCGGGCGACGTGTGGGCCGCTGGCGAGGCGTTGCCGCGCGGCATCGCGGGCTCCACCGGGCTCGCGCGGCTGGCGGGCGCCGCGTGGGAGCCGGTCGCGGTGCCGGGGCTCCTCGCCGAGACCTTCACCTCGCTCGCCGTCGACGGGAACGGCGCGGTGTGGGCCGGCGCCGTCACGGGCGCGGGGAAGGGCGCCGTGGCCCGCTACGACGGCGCGTGGACGGTGGAGACGCTGCCGGATCCCTCGCTGCCGGTGCGCGCCGTGCAAGCGCTCCCCGGCGGCGAGCTCGTCACGGCGGGTGACGGGGGGCAGGTCTTCGTGCGAAGGCGCGGCGCCTGGTCGCCGGTGCACCGCGGCCCGCCCGGCGCGCTGCAGGCCGGGGCGGCGACGCCCTCGGGCGAGGCCTGGTTCGGCGCGCTCGCGCCCGACTTCGCCGCCGCGGACCCGCAGGCGAGCCTCCTCCGCCTCGCGGGCGGCGCGGTGGCGGTGGTGCCCACCGGCCTCGCGGACGTGCTCTACGGCGTGTGGGCGAACGCGCCCGACGACCTCTGGGTCGGGACGCTCCAGAACGGCTTCCTCCACTTCGACGGGCAGCGCTGGATCCCGCGCTACGCCGGCTACGCCGGGCTCGTCGACGGCGTGTGGGCGAGCGGGCCCGCCGACGTGTGGGGCGCCGCCGGCGCGACCGCGGTCCACTTCGACGGCCAGCGCGTCACCGAGTGGCCGCTCCCGGGCGAAGGCGCGCGGCGCGTCTTCGGGACGTCGCCGCGCGACGTGTGGGCGGTCGGCGCGACCGGTGCCGTCTACCGCTTCGACGGCGCGCGCTGGGCCTCGCTCGCGATCCCCGGCGGCCCCGCGCTCGCGGTGTGGGGCAGCGCACCGGACGACGTGTGGGTCGTCGGAGCCGACGGGCTGGCGCTCCACTTCGACGGTGCGGCCTTCGCACGGGTGGAGACGGGGACGCGCGCGACGCTGTGGGCGGTGAGCGGCACCGCCCGCGGCGACGTGTGGGCGGCCGGCGACGAGGGCACGATCCTGCACCTCGCCGGCGGCCACTTCGAGCGCGTCGAGAGCGGCACCGACAACGCGCTCGGCGCGATCGTCCTCGCGCCGTCGGGCGACGTCTACGTCGCCGGCGACTTCGGGACCATCCTGCGGAGGCCGTCGCCGTAGCGCGGCGCGACGTCCGCCGTGCGCCCGGCGAGCGTCCCCGCGACGACCGAGAGCATCCGCTCCACGGCGCGCTCCCAGCCGTAGCGCTCCGCGAGGCGCGCGTGCCCGGCGGCGCCCATGCGCCGCGCGCGGGCCGGATCGTCGAGGAGGGTCCGCATCGCGCGGGCGACCGCGCCCGCGTCGCGCGGCGGGACGACGAGCCCGGTGACGCCGTCCACGATCATCTCCGGGATCGCCTCGACGCGCGTGCCGATGCAGGGGAGGCCGAAGGCCATCGCCTCGAGGAAGGCGAGGCCGAAGGGCTCGCGCACGCTCGGGAGGACGAACGCGCTCGCGCGCTCGTACAGCCGGGCGACCTCGTCGCGGCTCCTCGGCCCGAGGAGCTTCACCCCCCGCGGCGCCGACGCCGGCTGGTCGCGCCCGACCATCCACAGCTCGGCGCCGGGGTGCCCGGCGCGAGCCTCCTCGAACCCGGCGAGCGCCTCGCGCCCGCCCTTCACCTCGAAGTGCTTGCCGACGAAGAGGAACGCCGGCTCGCGCTCGTCGCGGAGCGCGCCGCCGCCCGGCCGGACGTTCGGGCCCGCGCCGACCACGTGGACGCGCTCCGGCGCCACGCCGTAGTCCTCGACGAGCGAGCGCTCCGCATGCTCGCTCATCGAGAAGATCGCGGTGGCGCGCCGGTACACCTCGCGCTCGCGGCGCCGCCACGCCGCGTCGTACGGGATGGGCGGCCCGAGCCCGTCGGCGGGCGAGTAGGCCTCGGAGATCGCGCGTGTGTGATCCACGTACAGACAGTACGGCACCTCCGGCGCGCCCGGGCCGAAGAGCGCGCCCGACTGCAGCACGAGGTCGGGCCGCACGCGCCGCACCAGGGTGGCGGAGCGGGCGGTGAGGAGATCGAACGCGGCGCAGGTGTGGAGGTACAGCTCCCTCCAGCGGTCCCGGAAGTGGAGCATGGCCGCGGCGGTCGCGAGGACCGGGCCGGGCATCGCGTTCGGCACCTGGACGCCCGCCACCCTGCGCTTGTAAAGGAACCCCTTCACCGGGTTCGCGACGTGGACCTCGTGGCCCGCCGCCGTGAGCCGCTCGACGACCGCCGCCGTGACCCCCGACTGCGATCCGTAGGCGAGGTACAGGATTCGCAGGGGCTTTCGTCGCACCGTTGAAAGGTAGGGCTCGCGCGAGCCCCGACTCAACCCGCCCCATCCTGGCAAGACGTCGGCCGGGCTCGCGCCCGCTCGCCTCCCCGCCGGAAACGCACATCGACGCGCGGCGGCAGCGGGGTAGAATTCCCGCCCCGTGCTCCCCACGCCGACCAGCTTCCGGCCGGAATCGCTCGTCGGCACGACGCTCGACGGTCGCTACCGCCTCGCCGCCCACCTCGCGAGCGGCGGGATGGGTGCGATCTATCGCGCGGAGCACGTGTACATGCGCAAGGAGCTCGCGCTGAAGCTCCTGCGGCCCGACCTCTCGAGCCTCCCCGACATCGCCGAGCGCTTCCGCCGCGAGTCGGAGATCGCCGCCGCGCTCGAGCACGACAACATCGTCCGCGTCACCGACTTCGGCCGGAGCCCCGAAGGCTGGCTCTTCCTGGCGATGGAGCTGCTCGAGGGGGAGAGCCTCTTCGAGCGGCTCCGGCGCTCGGGGCCGATGATGCCGGAGGAGGCGGTCCAGATCCTCGTGCAGGTGTGCAGCGGGCTCGAGGCCGCGCACGCGCGCGGCGTCGTGCACCGCGATCTGAAGCCCGAGAACATCTTCCTCACGGCCCGCCCCGCGGGCGGCGTGAAGATCCTCGACTTCGGCATCGCGAAGCTCACCGATCCTCGCATCGCGAGCGACACGCAGGTCGGGGTCGTCGTCGGCACGCCCGAGTACCTGTCCCCCGAGCAGGCGCTCGGGGGCGCCATCGACGCCCGCGCGGACCTCTACGCCGTGGGCCTCATCGCCTGGCGCATGCTCGCGGGGCACCACCCGTTCAAGGCCGACGACGGCCGGGCCCTCCTCATGATGCAGGCGACGCGCCCGGTCCCGCCGCTCTCGGAGCCGCGGCCGGACCTCGCCGCCTGGCCCGGGCTCCTCGCCGCCGTCGCGCGCGCCTGCGCGAAGGAGGTGGCGGACCGCCACCCGAGCGCGGCCGTGCTGCGCGGCGAGCTGGAGGCGTGCCTCGGCGCGCTCTACCTCCCGCCCCCGCCGCCGAGCACGTCCGCAGCGCGGGCGAGCAGCTCCGCGGCACGGGCGAGCAGCTCCGCCGCGCGCGCGCTGGCGATGACGTCAGAGGGGCGCGGCACCCCCTACGCGACGACCCACGCCTCGGGCCCGTTCGAGGCGACGGTGACGCTCGACCCGGAGGACGCGCCGGCGCTCCCGGCGGCGACCCGCGGCGCGGCCGCGTTCGCCCGCCGCCACCGCGTCGCGCTCGGGCTCGCGAGCGCGCTCGCGGTCGCCGCCGCGCTCCTCGTGCCG
>JBJMQK010000586.1:0-4668 GCA_045802735.1 Anaeromyxobacteraceae bacterium
GAGAGGAGCGCGGCGTTGATCTCGAACGACGGGTTCTCGGTGGTCGCGCCGATGAGCGTCACGACCCCCGCCTCGACGTGCGGCAGGAACGCGTCCTGCTGCGCGCGCGTGAAGCGGTGGATCTCGTCCACGAACAGGATCGTGCGCTGCCGGTGCAGGCGGCGCCGGTCGCGCGCCGCGGCGACGATCTCGCGGATCTCCTTCACGCCCCCGAGCACGGCGCTGAAGGGCACGAAGGTCGAGCCGGTGCGCTCCGCGACGATGCGCGCGAGCGTCGTCTTCCCGGTCCCGGGCGGCCCCCACAGGATGAGCGACGGCACCTGGTCCGCCTCGATGGCGCGGCGCAGCGCGCTCGCCTTCCCGAGCACGTGCTCCTGGCCGACGAAGTCCTCCAGCCGGCGCGGCCGCAGCCGCTCCGCGAGCGGCTTTCCGGGCTCGTCGCTCTCGAGGGCGTGGTCGAACAGGTCCATCGCGCGAGCGTCTCATATAATGACGCCGATGGATCGCTCGCCCTGCCCCGTCCCGCGCCGCATCGGCATCGTGCACAAGCGGAGCTCGCCGGAGGCCGCCGCGTGCGCCGCCGCGGCCGCCCAGTACCTCCGCAGCCGCGGCGTGGAGGTGCTGCTCGACGAGGCCGACACCACGGAGCGCGCCGACCTCGTGCTCGTCCTCGGCGGCGACGGGACGCTCATCCACGCCGCCGGGATCCTGCGCGGCCGGCCCGTGCCCATCCTGGGCGTGAACATGGGCAGCCTCGGCTTCCTCACCGAGGTGCCGCAGGCGGAGCTGTACCAGGCGGTCGAGCACGTGCTCTCGGGGAAGGCCGAGTGCACGCCGCGCATGAAGCTGCGCGTCCACTTCCACCGCGGGGAGGAGAAGATCATCGACGACGAGGTGCTGAACGACGTCGTCATCGCCAAGGGGACGCTCTCGCGCATGGCGGAGTTCGAGGCGACCTGCTCCGGCGAGTACGTCACGCGCTACAAGGCGGACGGGATCATCGTCTCGACGCCCACCGGCTCGACCGCCTACTCGCTCGCCGCGAACGGGCCCATCCTCTACCCGTCGATGCGCGGCGTCATCCTCGCGCCGATCTGCCCGCACACGCTCACGCAGCGCCCGCTCGTGCTCCCCGACGACGAGACCCTCAACATCGTGCTCGTCTCCGACAGCGAGGTCTTCCTGACGCTCGACGGGCAGAGCAACGTCGCGGTGCGCCGCGGCGACCGCGTCCAGATCAAGCAGTCCCACAACCGCGTGCTGCTCGTGCGGAACCCGCAGATCGGCTACTTCGGCATCCTGCGCGCGAAGCTGCGCTGGGGGGAGAGGTGAACGGGGGATGCGACGCGATCGACCGCCGCCGCCGCTCATCCGAACGGGAGGCTCGGTGCTGCGCCATCGCCGTCGCCGTCCGGGCTGCGAGCCGGTGCCTCGTGCGCGGTCCGCCCGCCGCGCCGGGCGCTCGCGCTCACCGGCCGGCGTCCGGTGGCCGTGAAGCGGTCCATGACGCCGTCGCCCAGCGCGGCCCTCGCCGCGACGATGTTATGGACCGAGCACACGACCCGGAGGTTCGACACCGTCGACGTCCCGCCGAGTGCGATGGGCACGATGTGGTCGAGCTGGACGCGCCTCGTCGAGCCGCACACTCCGCCGCACGAGAGAGGCCACTGGCACTTGCCCTCGTCCCGCGTGAAGACCTCGCGCCGCACGGCAGCCGGGACGTGACGCTGCCTCTCCGACGGAGTGGGCGGCGCCGTGCGCGGCTTCTTCACGAGGCCGCGCTTCCGGTCCCGCGCGGCGAGGAGGAGGTCGAGGCCGGCCTCGAGCACGGCCTCGAGGTTCGCGCCGGGGTGGCTGTGGGAGAGCGCGTCACGGGCGGCGTCGAGCTTCGCGAGGAAGCGCTTCGAGACGGTCACGTGTAACCGCGAGAGGTCGGCCGTGAGCGGGTCGGCGACGTCCGGCTTCGCCACGGGCCGGGCCGGGCCAGGCGAGGCCACCGGCGCGTGCGCGCCCTCGACGCCGCGCTGTTCGTCCGGACGAACGCCACCGCGCGTCGCGGCGCCGGCGGGCGGCTCCGGGAGGGGCGGTGCCGCAGGCGCTGGGCCCGTGACGGCGGCGCGCAGCGCCGGAACCACCGCCGTCACGACGGCGCGCCGCTGCGGCGAATCGGCGGGGCAGAGCTCCGCCGCGATGACCTTCGCCTCCCACTTCGAGGCGCCGAGGAAGCGCGGCAGCACCTCGCCCTGGTTCTCGGGCGTGAGGACCCGCGAGAGCTCCACCACGGTGGAGAGGCACAGCTTCCCCGAACGGAGCGGCGCGACGACCTCGGGGCAGCGCTGGATGAGGGCGGCCGCGGCGTTCCGGTAGGATGCCGCGCCCTTCGAGAGCCCGAGCTCGCGGTGCAAAAAGGAGAAGAGGCTCGCGTGCCCCAGCTCGAGCCACCGCCGCTCGCGATCGAAGTCCGCGAGCGCGACGAGGAAGTCGGCGAGGGCGGCGTGCTCGCGGGCGAGGAGGTCGGCGAGGCGCTTTGCGAGGAGGCGGGGGTCGTTTTCCATGAGGTGATGGTCTCACGGGTTTTCGAGCCCTCGCCTGAGGATCGCAGTCGCGCGTGGTGAAGCGTTCGGCGCCCGCCCCTCGCGACCGGGTCGGATGCCGGTGCGCGCCCACTCGGTGCCTTCCTGCTTCGCTGGAGAGGCCTTCCAGCTTGATGGCGACGCGTGAGACGCGAAATCGCGACCCGCGCGTCAAGTGAAATCCACGTTGCTGCGGCGGCCCATACGGATACACCCGCGGTGAATCGAGGCACACGGCGTGCGGCCGCGGCGCCGACCCAGGTCCTCCGCAGGTGCCCCCGAGCGGCCCCATGCAGATGGAAGCCGATCTTGCGAAGGCCGTCTCGGCCGGGCGAAGCCGCCTCGCCTGCGCCGCTGGCCAGGCATCTCCATTCGCAAGCGACGGACGCCCGCAAAGAAACGCCTCGCGTCTCTGCCCGTGTCCCGCTGCTGATCTGGGAGGCCCGCCCACCAGCGGGCGCCTCCCTCACCTCCCCGGCCGCAGTTCGCTGAGCACCTTCTCGAGCACGTCGAGCGCCGGCGGCTTCGCGAGGTGGCGGTCGAACCCGGCCTCGCGGGCGCGCCGCTGGTGGTCGGCGCTGGCGTAGCCGGTGAGCGCCACGAGGTAGGTGCGCGCGAGCGCCGGATCGGCGCGGAGCGCGCGGGCCACCGCGTAGCCGTCGAGGTCGCCCGGGAGCCCGATGTCGCAGACCACGACGTCGGGCTTGAACGCGCGCGCCAGGGCGATGCCGGAGGCGCCGTCCGCGGCGACCTTCACCTCGTGTCCCTCGAGCTCGAGCAGCTCGGCGAGGCTCTCGACGGCGTCGAGGTTGTCGTCGACGAGCAGCACCCGAAGCGCCGCGCGCTCCTTCGCCGCGCGCCCCTCGCCGGTCGCCGCCGAGGCGTCGGGCCGGAGCGGGAGCTCCAGGAGGATCTCCGTCCCCTGGCCGAGGCCCGCGCTCTTCACCCGCGCCCTCCCGCCGTGCAGCTCGACGACCGCACGCACCAGCGCGAGCCCGAGCCCGAGGCCCGGGCGGCGGCGCTCGAGCGCGACGTCCGCCTGCGCGAACGGGTCGAACGCGCGCGCGAGGAAGCTCGGGTCGATACCGATGCCGGTGTCGCGGACGGAGAGCTCCGCCGCGCGCCCGCCCGGCTCCTCGCGCAGCGCCACGTGCACCTCGCCGCCGGCGTCGGTGAACTTCGCCGCGTTCGCGAGCACGTTCCCGACCGCCTGCGCGAGCCGCGCCTCGTCGCCGTCGGTGAGGAGCGGCGCGGCGGGGAGCGCCGCGCGCATCGCGATCCCCGCCTCCGCGAAGAGGGCGCGGTGGTCCTCGAGCGCCGCCCGGACCATCGCGGTGAGGTCGACCGGGCCGCGCCGCAGCGCGATCTTGCCGCGCGCGATGCGCTCCACGTCGAGCAGGTCCTCGACGAGCCGCGAGAGCTGGGCGACCTGGCGGTGCATGATCGGCAGGGATCGCTCCGCGAGCGCCGCGTCGCCCGGGCGGCGGCGCAACAGCTCGATCGTGTTCCGCAGCGGCGAGAGCGGGTTCCGCAGCTCGTGGCCGAGCAGCGCGAGGAAGTCGTCCTTGCGGCGGTCGGCCTCGCGCAGCGCCTCCTCCATCCGCTGGCGCTCGGTGATGTCCATCGCGGCGAGGACGACGAGCTCGGCCCGGCCGCGCGCGTCGAGGAGCGGGACGTATCTCACGGTGAAGTGGCGGTCGCCGCCCGGCAGCGGCGCCGAGACCTCGAGCGCCTGCGGCACGCCCTCGGAAAGGGCGCGGTCGAGGTGCGGCCGGTAGCGGCCCCGCAGCTCCGCGGGCAGGATGTCCTCGTCGCGCAGTCCGACGAGGTCGCGCCCTCCCGCGAGCCGCACGGAGGCGTCGTTCGCGAAGAGCACCCGCCGGTCGGCGTCGTAGATGACGAAGACCCCGGGGAAGCTCTCCATGGCCGCGCGGAAGCGCCGCTCCGAGGCGCGCAGCGCGGCGTCGGTGCGCTTCAGGTCGTCGATGTCGGTGCTCGACCCGATCCAGCGCGCCACCGCGCCGTCCCTGTCGCGCACGGCGACGGCGCGCGACTTGAACCAGCGGTAGACGCCGTCGGCACGCCGGAGCCGCAT
>JBJMQK010000595.1:0-5203 GCA_045802735.1 Anaeromyxobacteraceae bacterium
CTCCAAGTAGGGGTACGGCGCGCGAGCGGCAGGGACTAGGGCGAACGAGTCATGCGGCGAGGGGAGACGTTCGCGGTCCCCTCGCCGCGTGGCCGGCGTGCGGCGCGCCAGGGGTTGACGGCCGTCAACTGACCCTCCCCCGAGGCGTGCGCGGTCACGTCACACAGACCCAGGGTTGTAGGTCGGAGAGTCCGTGGCGCATCCTCGTCGCAGGCAATGAGCGGCTCCCCCCGGGAGCCCGGGGGAGAGCACACATGGACACGACGATCCGCGGTCGCCTCGACCGGATGGAAGTCCTCGCGACGGGCTGGATGGCGCGCCACGCGGTGACGCTCCTGCGCATCAGCCTGGGGGTCGTCTTCTTCTGGTTCGGCGTGCTGAAGTTCTTCCCCGGGCTGAGCCCGGCCGAGGACCTCGCCGCGCGGACGATCAGCGTGCTCACGTTCGGCAGGATGGGGCCGAGCGTGTCCCTCCCCGTGCTCGCGACGTGGGAGACGGCGATCGGGCTCCTCTTCATCACCGGCCGCTTCACGCGCGTCGCCGTCGGGCTCCTCTTCGCGCAGATGGCCGGGACGTTCCTGCCCCTCGCGTTCTTCCCCAACGAGGCCTGGACGCACGCGCCGTTCGCCGCGACGCTCGAGGGCCAGTACATCATCAAGAACGTGGTGCTGATCAGCGCCGGGCTGGTGGTCGGCGCCACGATCCGCGGCTACGCGCTCCAGCAAGCTGGCGCGGGCGCGCCGGCGCGCGTGCGGCTCCCCGTGCTCGCCGACGGCGCCGCCGTGCTCTGCGCGACGCCGGAGGCGCACTGCCGCACGGTCCCCGTCGACACGGGGACGCTCCCCCCGACCGTCCGCGGCGCCTACCTGCAGATCCAGAAGGACCAGGCGCGGGCGTAGTTCGCCGCGGGGCGGGGCGTGCCGCCCGCCCCGCCGCTACGCGGCCTTCGCGAACGGCCGCGGCGTCAGCTCGAGCCGCCGCCGCGCGCCCCCGCGGAGGACGTCCAGCTCGAGGCGCGGTGCGGGCGACAGCACCATCACGCGCTGGAGGTCGTCGAGCGTCACGACGTCGCTCCCGTTCGCCGCGACGAGGAGGTCGCCTTCCAGGACGCCTCCCGCCGCGGCGGGCGCGCCCGCCTCGACGCGAAGCACGCGCACGCCGCGCACGCGCGAGAGCTCGCGCGCGACGGCGGGCTCGAGGTCCTCGCCCCGCGCCGCGACGCCGAGGAACGGGCGGCGCACCTCGCCGTCGCGCATGAGGACCGCCGCGACCCAGCTCGCGGTGTGCGACGGGACGGCGAACGCCATGCCGTGCGCCCACGGCAGCATCGCCGTCGTGATCCCCACCACCTGCCCCTCCGCGTCGAGGAGCGGCCCGCCCGAGTTGCCCGGGTTCACCGCCGCGTCGGTCTGCACGAGCCCGTCGAAGAGCCCGCCCTCGGGCGTCGGCAGGTTGCGGTAGAGCGCCGAGACGACGCCCATCGTCACCGAGCGCTCGAAGCCGAGCGGGTTCCCGATCGCCACGACGAGCTGCCCGACCTCCAGCTTGCGGCTGTCGGCGAGCGGCAGCGCGGCGAGGTCCGGCGCGCGGATGCGCAGCACCGCGAGGTCGGTGCGGTCGTCGGCGCCGACGCGCTCGGCCTCCACCTCGCGCCCGCCGGAGAGCCGGACCCGGAGCGGCCCATGGGTGCCGGCCACGTGGTCGTTCGTGAGCACGTAGCCGTCGGGCGAGAGGACGAGCCCCGAGCCCTGGCCGCGGCGGCGCTCGACGCCGACGACGGAGGGCGAGGCGCGCGCGACGAGCGCGGCGAGGTCGCACGAGAGCTGTGCGAGCGCGGTCACGGCGCCCTCCCTTCCTCGCGACCGCCGCGGGCGCCGACCGTCACCGTCAGCTCCTGGAGCGCGCCCCCGCGCGCGATGCGCGCCTTCGCGGCGGCGCCGATGCGCTCCTCCTCGAGCAGCGGCAACAGGTCGCCCATCTGTCCGACCGCGGTGCCGTCGAGCGCGAGCAGCACGTCGCCGAGCGCGAGGCCGGCGCGCGCCGCCGGGCTGCCGTCCTCCACCGCCGTGAGGAGCAGGCCCGAGCGCTGGCCGGCGGCGGCCGCGAGCGCGCCGGGGAGGCGCACCGGGAAGCTCGACACGCCGAGGTAGCCGCGGCGCAGGCCGCCGTGCGCGAGGAGCGCCGCCGCGACGCGCGCGAGCGTCGCCGGGGGCACTGCCAGCGCGGTGCCGCGGACGAGCCCGGCCGTGGCGAGGCCGATCGCGCGGCCGGCCGCGTCGAGGACGAGCCCGCCCGAGAACCCGCCGTGGAGGCCGACGTCGAGCTCCACCCAGCGGTCGACCTTGCCGCCCCCGTGCGTGCGGAACGCGTCGCCGACGCGCGCGACGACCCCGAGCGCCGCGCGCGGGCCCTTGCCCGGGCGCGACACGGCGATCGCCAGCTGGCCGGCGCGCGGCGGCGCGTCGTCGAACGCGACCGGCGTGAGCCCGCCGCCCTTCACGCGCAGCACCGCGAGGTCGGTCGACGGGTCGCGGCCGGCCACCTCCGCCGAGGCGGTCTCGCCCGAGGGGAGCCCCACCTCCACCTCGTCCTCGCCCTCGAGCCAGTGCGCCGCCGTGACGACCGCGTCGGCCGACCAGGCGACGCCCGACCCCGGGCCGCGCCCGCCGCCGTCCACCCGCACCACCGACCGCGCCGCGCGCTCGACGACCGTCGCGAGCCCGTCCGAGAGGTCCTTCCAGCCTTCGACTGCCATGGTCCGTTCGCTCCTTCGCCCCTGAGCGGGCGAGGGAGAACGTAGAGGCGCCGGGCGGGCGCCACATCGTCCGGGTGGCCAGGGCGCGGACCTGGCCGTTCGGCCAGCGCGCTTCATGGGCCGAGCACCCTGAGCGTAGCAGCCGCGGAGCGGGTGCGGAGTCGAAGGGCCTGAGCGTAGCGCAGCGGAGTCGAAGGGCGGGTCAGCGTGCGGCCGCGCCCAGCGCCTGGTCGAGGTCGCGCAGGAGGTCGTCGGCGCTCTCCAGCCCCACCGACAGCCGCACCACGTCCGGCCCGGCGCCGGCGGCCTGGCGCTGCTCGTCGGTGAGCTGCCGGTGCGTGGTGGAGGCGGGGTGGATGACGAGCGAGCGCGTGTCGCCGACGTTCGCGAGGTGCGAGAACAGCTCGCACGCCTCGACGAGCTTCACGCCCGCGTCGTACCCGCCCTTCACGCCGAACGTGAACACCGAGCCCGCGCCGCGCGGCAGGTACTTCCGCGCGAGCGCGTGGTACGGGCTCGACGGCAGCCCGGCGTACGAGACCCAGGCGACCTTCGGGTGCGCCGCGAGGAACTCCGCCACCTTCTGCGCGTTCGCGACGTGGCGCTCCATGCGCAGGGGGAGGGTCTCGATCCCGGTGAGCGTCAGGAACGCGTTCATGGGCGCCATCGCCGGGCCGAAGTCGCGCAGCGCCACCGCGCGCGCCTTCATCGAGAAGCCGAAGTCGCCGAAGGTCTCGTGGAAGGTGAGGCCGTGGTAGGCGGGATCGGGCTGTGTCAGCGAGGGGAACTTGCCGCCGCGCGACCAGTCGAACTTCCCCGACTCGACGACCGCGCCGCCCATCGACGTGCCGTGCCCGGAGAGGAACTTGGTCGTGGAGTGGACGACGAGGTCGGCGCCCCACTCGAAGGGCCGGCAGAGCCACGGCGAGGCCATCGTGTTGTCGACGATGAGCGGGATGCCCGCGCCGCGCGCGACCGCGGCGACCGCCTCGAGATCCACCACGATGCCGCCGGGGTTCGCGAGCGCCTCGAGGAAGATGGCCTTCGTGCGCGGCCCGAGCGCCGCGCGGAAGGCCTCCGCGGTCGGCTCGGCGAAGCGGCAGGTCCAGCCGAGCCGCTTGAACGAGTGGGCGAACTGCGTGATCGACCCGCCGTACAGGTTCCTCGACGCGAGGAACTCGTCGCCGGGCTCGAGCAGCGTGAAGAAGGTGAGGAACTGCGCCGCGTGCCCCGAGGCCGCGGCGACCGCGGCCCGCCCGCCCTCGAGGCTCGCAATGCGCTCCTCGAGCGCCGCGACCGTCGGGTTCGTGATCCGCGAGTAGATGAACCCGAAGGTCGCCATGTTGAAGAGCGACGCCGCGTGGTCGGCGCTCTCGAACACGTACGCCGTCGTCTGGTGGATGGGGACGTTGCGCGAGCCGGTCACCGGGTCGGGGCGCGCGCCGGCGTGGATGGCCCGCGTCTCGAAGCCGAAGGAGCCCTTGGCGTCGCTCACCGGATCACCTTCTGGCGCTTCGAGGAGATGATCCCGGTGTTCACGCCCGACCAGGCCAGCTCGCCGATGAGGCGGCCGTACTCGATCTTGATGCAGCGATCCATGACCACGCGGAGGCCGGCGGCGCGGGCGCGCTCGGCGGCGCCCTCGTTCCGCACGCCGAGCTGCATCCACACCACCTTCGCGCCGAGGGCGATCGCCTCGTCGGTGATGGGCCCCGCCGCCTCCGAGTTCCTGAACACGTCCACGACGTCGACCGGCTCCCCGATGTCGGCGAGCCGCGCGTGGACGCGCTCGCCGAGGATCGCCTCGCCGGTGGCGGCGGGGTTCACCGGGATCACCCGGTAGCCCTTGCTCTGCAGGTACTTCATGACGAAGTGGCTCGGCCGGACCCACTTCGGGCTCGCCCCGACCATCGCCACGACGCGCGCGTCGGCGAGGAGGCGGCGCAGCTCGGCGTCGGTGTACGGGAGGTCGGGCATGGCGCTCCTCGGCGTGGCTCGCGGCGGCGTCCGGTGTGACGAAGAGGCTCTCCTCACGCACTCCTAACGCCTCGGAGCGGAAGCCGCCACGCGGGCCGCCCGCGTCAGAGCGCGACGAGCCCGCGCCGCGCGGCGAGCACGATCGCCTCGCTGCGCGTCTCGGCGCCGAGCTTCGCCAGGATCGACTCGACGTGGAACTTGGCCGTGCGCTCGGCGACGCCGAGGCGCGCCGCGATCGACTTGTTCGAGAGCCCCTCGGCCAGGAGGGCGAGGACCTCGGCCTCGCGCGGGGTGAGGCCCTCGGCGTCCGCGGCGGGCTGCGGGCGGGCGCGGACGAGACCGGGCGCGAGCACCGCGTCGAGCGCGACGAGCCCGCGCGCCACCGCTGCGAGGGCGGCCGCGAGGCGATCTGCGCCCGCATCCCGGCGGGGGGCGCCCCGCGCGCCCGCCCCCAGCGCCGCGGCCGCCGGC
>JBJMQK010000597.1:0-7321 GCA_045802735.1 Anaeromyxobacteraceae bacterium
GCGCCGGGTGGGTGTGGCGCGGCGCCCCGTGGCGCGGCGCGCTCTCGCTGTTCGCCCTCGCGTCGTCGGCCGCGGCGGCGCTCCTCTGGCGCGGCGCCGCGCCGCCGCCGCACGCGCCGGCGTGGACGATCGGCGCGCGCGTGGCGCTCGCGGCCGCCATCGGGCTCGCGGCGTGGGCGGTCGCGGTGCGGGGCGTCTTCCGCCAGACGCGCGCCTGAAGGGGACCCCCGCATGGCGCTCACCGGCACGCTCCAGGACTTTGGCATCGCAGAGATCCTGCAGCTCATCGGGCAGCAGGCGAAGAGCGGCGTCCTCCACCTCGCGTCGCGCGGGGAGGAGATCCACGTCCTCATCTCGGACGGCTGCATCGTCTCGGCGGAGTTCGCCGGGCGCCGCCAGCGCGATCGCCTCGGCGCGATGCTGGTGCGGGCGGGCCTCCTCTCGCCCGAGGATCTCGAGCGCGCCCTCGACGCCCAGCGCCGGACGCTGCGGCGCCTCGGCGACCTGCTCGTCGGGATGAAGCTCGTCGCGGTCGCGGACCTGAGGCAGCTCACCGCGCTCCAGACCACCGAGACGCTGTACGGGCTCTTCGCCTGGAGGCGGGGCACGTACGCCTTCGAGGCGGGCGCGGTGGAGTGGGACGCCGCGACGGTGACGCCGCTCCGCGCCGAGGCCGTGCTGATGGAGGGGTTCCGCCGCGCCGACGAGTGGCCGATGGTGCGGCGGCGCATCACCTCGCCGGCGATGACGTTCGAGCGCCTGAAGCCGCTCGCGCCCGCGCGCGGCGGCGAGCCGCCGCAGGACGGGGACGCGCCCGGCGGCCTCGGCGGCGAAGAGCGCGCGGTGTACGCGCTCGCCGAGCCGGGCCGCACGGTCGAGCAGATCGCGGACCTGTCGCGCCTCGGCGAGTTCGGGACGTCGAAGGCCCTCCTCACGCTCGTGAACCTCGGCCACGTGGCCGCCGTCGAGCCCGCCCGCGGCGCCGCCCGGGCCGGCGTCCGCGCCTACGCGCGCGGCCGCGGCGCGCGGCTCCGGCGCGGCGCCGCGGGGCTCCTCGCCACGATCGCGCTCGCCGGCGGCCTCGCCGCGGTGGGCTGGCTCGCGAGCGACCAGCGCGCCGTGGCGCGCGAGGGCTCGCACGCGCTCCCGCTCGACGCCCGCGCGCCGGAGCGCTTCTTCGCGCGGTACGCCGGCGCGCGGCTCGGCGGCGCGCTCGAGGTGTACCGGCTCGAGCGCGGCGAGTACCCCGAGCGCCTCGACGCGCTCGTCGAGGCGGGCCTCGTGAGCCGCGCCGACCTCCGGTACCCCGAGGGCGAGGACTACTATTACCGGAGGAAGGGCGACGGCGGGTTCGTGCTCCTGCCGCCGCTCCCCTGATCCCAGCAGGCATAAGGTGGCGCCCGGGCGGGCGATGGTTATGGGGTGCCGCGCCGCTCGCGCGCGCCCGCGCCAGGAGGTCCACGCGTTTGACCCAGCCCGCCCCGTCGCTCAAGACCGCCCGCATCGACTTCGACGACAACGACAAGGTGCGGGTGCTCTGCGGGGCCCATAACGAGCACCTGAAGCTGGTCGAGCGGCGGCTCGGGGTCCAGGTGGGCTCGCGCGGCGGGCAGATCGTCGTCACCGGGGCCGACGAGGAGCGCGTGAAGCGCGCCGAGGGGCTCGTGCGCGAGCTGTACGAGCTGGTCGCGACGGGCTACCCGCTCTACCTCGAGGACGTCGATCAGGCGACGAAGCTCGCCGGGCAGGGCGTCCCGCTGAAGGACATCTTCGGCGACACCGTCTTCGTGTCGGCGCGCCACCGCGTCATCACGCCCAAGGGCCTCGGGCAGAAGCGGTACATCCAGGCCATCCGCGACAACGACATCGTCTTCGGGATCGGTCCGGCCGGCACCGGGAAGACGTACCTCGCGATGGCGATGGCGGTCGCGTTCCTCGTCGAGCGCAAGGTGAAGCGGATCGTGCTGTGCCGCCCCGCGGTCGAGGCCGGCGAGCGGCTCGGCTTCCTCCCCGGCGACATCGCCGAGAAGGTGAACCCGTACCTGCGGCCGCTGCACGACGCGCTCTTCGACATGATGGACTACGAGAAGGCGTCGGCGCTCATCGAGCGCGGCACGGTCGAGGTGGCGCCGCTCGCGTTCATGCGCGGCCGCACGCTCAACGACTCGTTCATCATCCTCGACGAGGCGCAGAACACGACCGGCGAGCAGATGAAGATGTTCCTCACGCGCCTCGGCTACGGGTCGAAGGCGGTCATCACCGGCGACGTGACGCAGGTGGACCTCCCGAGCGGCCGCGCGAGCGGGCTCCTCGAGGTGCAGCGCGTCCTGAAGGGCGTCGAGGGCATCGCCTTCTGCGGCTTCACCGAGATCGACGTCGTGCGCCACCCGCTCGTGCAGGAGGTGGTGCGCGCGTACGACGCGTGGGACGTCGAGCGCAAGGCCAAGGCCGCCGAGGACAAGGCGGCGCGGCTCGCGGCGCGCGGGCGCGCGGCCGGGGACGTCGACGGGGCGTGAGCGCGCGCGCGCGAGCGGCGAACACCGCCGTCCACGTCCGCAGCGAGCACCCGGGCGGCGCGGGTTGCGGGCGGCTCCTCGCCGCGCGCGCGCGGAAGCACCTGCGCGCGCTCGGCCGCGAGGGCGCGGAGCTGTCGATCCTGCTCGTGGGCGACAAGGCCATCCGGCGGCTCAACCGCACCTGGCGCGGGAAGGACGTCGCGACCGACGTGCTGTCGTTCCCGGCGGCGGGGCCGGGGCCGCTCCTCGGCGACGTCGTCATCTCGCTCGACACCGCGCGCCGCGTCGCCGCGGAGGAGGGGCGGGCGCTCGCGGACGAGCTGGAGCGCTACCTCGCGCACGCGATCCTGCACCTCCTCGGCCACGACCACGAGAAGCCGGCGCAGGCGCGGCGGATGGCGGAGGCGGAGGACGCGCTGGTGGGGGAGGGGATGGTCTCGAGGTCGCGGTCCGGGCCCCCGTCGCGGTAGACCTCTCCCCCGCATGAAGCCCTTCGCGCTCGCCGTCGCCTCCGGGCTCCTCATGGCGCTCGCGCTGCCGCAGGCGATCCCGTGGATCTCGCTCGCGCCGATCGATCCGGCCGGGCACCTCGAGCTCGTCGCCTGGGTCGCGCTCGTGCCCGCGCTGTTCGCGCTCGAGGCGGCGCGGAGCGCGGGGCGCGCGTTCCTCGTCGGGCTCGCCGCCGGCCTCGCCTACTTCTACGGCGCGATCTGGTGGGTGAACCACGCGATGACGTCGTTCGGCGGCGTGCCGCTCCCGCTCGCGCTCGCCGGGCTCACGTTCCTCGTCCTCTACATGGCGCTGCACTGGGCCGGCGCGTTCGCGGTCTCCTCGACGATCCGCCGCCGCCTCGGCTGGCCGCTGTGGGTGCACTTCCCGGCGGTGTGGACGGGCTTCGAGCTGCTCCGGAACTACCTCTTCACCGGGTTCCCGTGGGGGAACCTCGGCTACACGCAGGCGCGGCACGTCACGGTCGCGCAGCTCGCCTCGCTCGGCGGCGTCTACGCGATCGCGGCGCTCGTCGTGCTCGTCAACTGCGCGGTGCACGCGGCGGCGCGCGCGCGCCTCGACCGCGCGCGCCTCCCCGTGCGGCCGCTCGTCGCCGCGGCTGTCGCGCTCGTGGCAGCGCTCGCTTACGGCGCGGTCCACCTCCGCGGGGTGCGCGCCCGCGCCGCCGCCGCGCCGCGCGTCACGATCGCGCTCGTGCAGGGCAACGTGAACCAGTCGGTGAAGAACGAGGCGCGGACGCACGGCCTCTACGGCGAGGACATCCTCGCGCGCTACGTCCCGCTCACGGTCGAGGCCGACCGCCGCGGCGCGGACCTCGTCGCCTGGCCCGAGGCCGCGTACCCCTACCTCGTCGGCGCGCGCCTCCCGAGCTTCGCCGTCGCGCGCAGCGGGCTCCCGCCGCTCGCGCGGGCGCACCTCCTCCTCGGCGTCGCGACGATGGACGAGCGCCGCGAGGAGGGCCGGCGCGTCGTCGAGGGCTCGAACAGCGTCTTCCTGCTGGGACCCGACCTCCGGGTGAGCGGCCGCTACGCGAAGCACCACCTCGTGCCGTTCGGAGAGTACGTGCCGGGCTGGCTCGCCGGCGTGCTGCGCTCGGTGGTGCCGCAGATGGTCCGACAGACGCCGGGGAGCGAGCTGCGGGTGCTCACGTTCCCGATGCACCCGACCTCGACCCAGACGCCGACCGCGACCGCGACCCTGCCGCCCTCCGTTCGCCCTGAGCGTAGCGAAGCGGAGTCGAAGGGCGAAGGAGACCTCGTCCGCATCGCCCCGATGATCTGCTTCGACGCGATCTTCCCCGAGGTGAACGTCGCCTACGCCGCGCAGGACCCGGAGCTGCTCCTGAACCCCACGAACGACGCGTGGTACGGCTACTCCTCCGGCCCGCACCAGTTCCTCGCGATGGTCCAGCTCCGCGCGATCGAGGCTGGGAAGGCGGTGGCGCGCCCGGCGTACGCGGGCGTCTCGGCCATCATCGACCCGACGGGCGAGGTCCGCCCGGGCGCGCTCCCGGTCGGCCCGGTGGACCCCGCCCTCGCGCCCGATCCCGACGAGCCGGCGCGCCTCCTCGTCGGCGAGGTGCCTCGCTTGCGCGGGAAGACCCTCTACACTACAGTCGGCGACCTCTTCGCCGCCGCCGCGAGCGCGTTCGGCGCCGTGGCGCTCGCGCTCGCGCTGCGAGCGGGCCGCGCGCCGCGAAGCTGACGGGAGCCGGGCGAGATGGCCGCACCGACCGCAGAGCTGCTCGAAGACCTGAAGCGGCGCCTCGAGGCGCTCCGGGGGTCCCTTTGACGTCGAGAGGAAGCGCCGGCGCGCCGCCGAGATCGCCCGCCTGTCCGAGGACGCCGCCTTCTGGAACGACAACGCGAAGGCGCAGGGGCTGCTGAAGGAGAAGGCGCAGCTCGACGCGGCCGTCGGCGGCTTCGAGCGCAGCTGGCGCGGGTTCGAGGACGCCCGCGCGCTCCACGAGCTCGCCGAGGAGGCGAAGGACGAGGCGACCCGCGCCGAGGCGGCGCAGACCGCCCTCGCGCTCGAGCGCGGCATCGAGCGCCTCGAGTTCGAGAAGATGCTCTCCGGGCCGCACGACCACGCCGCGGCCATCGTCGAGGTGAAGAGCGGCGCGGGCGGCGTCGAGGCCATGGACTGGGCCGCGATGCTCTACCGGATGTACACGCGCTACTGCGAGCGGAAGGGCTGGGAGGTCGAGCCCGCCGACCTCGTCGCGGGCGAGGAGGCCGGCATCTCGTCGGCGTCGTTCTTCGCGCGCGGCGACCACGCGTACGGCTTCCTGAAGGCCGAGCGCGGCGTGCACCGGCTCGTGCGCATCAGCCCGTTCGACGCCGCCGCGCGGCGGCAGACGAGCTTCGCCGCGGTGGACGTGACGCCCGAGATCGAGGACGACATCGTCATCGACATCAAGGAGGCCGACGTCCGCATCGACACCTACCGCTCGTCGGGCGCCGGCGGCCAGAAGGTGAACAAGACCGACTCCGCCGTGCGCATCACCCACCTCGCGACCGGCATCGTCGTCGCGATGCAGAACGAGCGCAGCCAGCAGAAGAACCGCAGCATGGCCTGGAAGATCCTCCGCTCCCGCCTCTACGACTACGAGGAGAAGAAGCGCCAGGTCGTGCTCGACGCGGCGGAGGCGGCGAAGAAGGACATCAACTTCGGGTCGCAGATCCGCAGCTACGTCCTCGCGCCGTACCGCCTCGTGAAGGACCTCCGCTCCGGCGTCGAGACCGGGAAGGTGGACGACGTCCTCGACGGCGACCTCGACCAGTTCATCCAGCCCTACCTCCTCGGCGTCCGCCGCACGGACCGGAACGTCGACGATTAGGCGAGCTGGAGCGCACCTCGCGCGACACGGTCCTTGCGCCGTGCCTCACCCCGCGTACACGATCGGCGGCCGCGCCAGCAGGAAGCGGTCGATCGCGTCCACCGCCCAGCCGGGGAGGCTGAAGAGGCGCACGCCGCAGCCGGCGGGCTGGCGGCCGCTGATGGCGCTCTTCTCGCGGATGAAGACCACCTCGCCCTCGAGCTCGAGCTTGCGGCCGTCGGCGAGCCCGAGCTTGACCTGGAGGCGCGTGCCCAGCGCCGGCGGGAGCACGGTCGAGATGAACACGCCGCCCGAGTCCACGCGCCGCGTCGCGCCGACGTAGAAGTTGTGCTCGGAGACGAGCGAGACGTTCACCTCCACCCGCGTCATCTTCGGCCGGTGGCGCGGCTCGTCCACGAGCTCCTCGTCGATGAGCGCGAGGAGGTCGACCGACGCCCGCGGCGAACGCGGCGCCGGCTCCGGCTCGACCGTCGGCGCCGCCTGGGCGGGCGGGCGGGGCGGCGAGGCGGTGATGGGCGCGGTGAACGGCTGGGTCACCGCGATCGGATGGGGCGGCGGCGCGCCGCTGCCCGGCCCGCGCTCGATGACCGCGGTGGGACGGGCGAGCACCTCGGCGCGCGAGAGCGCCCGCTCCGCGCCGGCGACGGCCGCGAGCGGCTCCACCACGTCGCGCGAGGGCGCGACCACGACGACGCGCACGCCGACGCGCGCCGCGCTCGCCGCGGAGGTCAGCGCGCCGCCCCACGTCGCGTCGGGCGAGGCGGGCAGCATGAGCACGATCGCGTGCGGCGCGATCGCGCGCAGCACGCCGTCGAGGATCTCGGGGAACGGGATGCAGAACAGCGCCCACCCCGCCCGCTCGAGGTGGGTGTGCAGCGCCGCCGCGACGTCGGCGTCCTGGCCGACGACGAGGAGGCGCGAGGTGGGTGCCCCGGCCGCGCTCACGTCGTGCGGCCCCCCGTCTCGATGAGGATGCGGCGCTCGAGGTCGGCGCGGTGGCTGGCGTTCGCGAGCGCCGTGTCGAGCGAGATGCGCTTCTCCTCGTGCAGCCGGTACAGGTACCCGTCGAACGAGTGCATGCCGAGATCCGCGCCGGCGGTCTCCATGTAGTTCTCGAGCTCCTGGACGCGCGCGCCGCCGTCGCGGATCGCCTCGCGCACCATCGACGTCGCGAGGAGCGACTCGACGGCGGGGATGAGCCCGGCCGCGTCGGACCGGAGGAGCAGCCGCAGCGACACGACGGCCTGGAGGTTGTCGGCGAGCCGCGCGCGCACCGTCGCCTGCTCGTCGGCGGGGAAGAGCCCCACCACGCGCCCGATGGAGCGCACGACGTCGGGCGTGTGCAGGGATCCGATGACGAGGTGCCCGGTCTCGGCGGCCTTGAGGCAGATGTCCGCCGCCTCGCGGTCGCGCAGCTCGCCCACCATGATGACGTCGGGGTCCTGGCGCAGCGCCG
>JBJMQK010000611.1:0-15446 GCA_045802735.1 Anaeromyxobacteraceae bacterium
CGGGCGGCGCCTCGTGGATGTGGACGGTGCAGCTCGACGTGGACCTGCCGCTGAAGCCGGCCCCGGCGGCGACGCCCGCCGCCGCGGCGGTGCCTGCCGCGACGAAGTCCTGATCCGCTGGCCGGGCGGGGGCGCGAGCCCTCCGGCGCCCCGCCCGGCCGCAGCGCGCTGTGCCTCTCCCCGCCGCCGCAGGTTAGACTGCGACCCACGCGCGCCCCCGTCGCGCGGGAGCGGTCTCGATGTCGAACTGGTCCGGAACGGCGCGGAAGCTCCTCCTCGGCTTCGGCGCCCTCGTCCTCATCGTCGCGGCGGCGTCGTCGCTCGTGCTCGCCGGCGTCGGGCGCGTGCACGGGGCGATCGAGCGCATGAAGGACGAGGAGGAGGGCGTTCGCGTCGCCCTCGAGCTCGCGAGCGCGGTCCGCGATCAGTACGCCCACCAGGCGCACACCATCATCATCGCGAACCAGAGCCACCTCGGCTTCTACACGTCCGCCGAGCGCCACGTCCTCGACCTCACCCGCGCGCTGCGCGCCCGCGCCCGCGGCGCCGAGGAGAGCGCCTGGATGGACGACATCGAGGCGGCGAGCGCCGAGCTCGACGGCATCTTCCGGACCCACATCGTCCCGGCCGTCGTGAAGGGCGACCACCGCTACGTCCAGGAGGAGCACGCGCGCGCGCAGCTCGTCGTCACGCGCATCCAGGATCGGGCCGAGCAGCTCGTCGGGCGGTTCGAGGAGCGCATCGCCACGTCGCGCGCCGAGGTCACCGCCGTCGAGGGGCGCACGAACCGCTGGATCACCGCGCTCCTCGTCGGGACGCCGCTCCTCGGGGCCGCGGTGACGCTCTCCATCGGGCGCTCGATCGCGCGCCCGATCGCGAAGCTGCGCCACGGTGCGGAGCGCCTCGCCGCGGGCGACCTCGACACCCGCATCGACGTCGCGACGCCGGACGAGTTCGGCGCGCTCGCCCAGCAGTTCAACGCGATGACGGGAGCGCTGCGCGAGCACCAGGCGCAGCTCGTGCAATCGGAGAAGCTCGCCGGCGTGGGCCGCCTCGCCGCGGGCGTGGCCCACGAGATCAACAAACCCCTCGCCGTGATCCTCGGCTACGTCCGGCTCATGCGGAAGCGCGCCGACGCCTCGCTCGACGAGGACCTCGCCGTGATCGAGGAGGAGGCGCTCCGCTGCAAGGACATCATCGAGGGGCTGCTCGAGCTGTCGCGGCCGGCCCAGGCGGGCCGCGAGCGCGTCGACCTGCGCGAGCTGTGCGACGACGTGGTGGCGCGGCTGCGCGAGGCGCGCGCGCTCGACGGCGTCGCCGTGGAGGTGGGCGGCGCCGGCGCGGCCGAGGGCCAGCCGTCGAAGATCCGCCAGGTGGTCGCGAACCTGGTGCGGAACGCGGTCGAGGCGGCCGGGCCCGGCGGGCGCGTGTCGGTGGGCGTCGCCGAGGCCGGGCAGGACACGGCCGTGGCGGTGCGCGACTCCGGGCCGGGCCTCTCGCCCGAGGCCCGCGAGCGCCTGTTCGAGCCGTTCTTCACGACGAAGGCGCGCGGCACCGGGCTCGGGCTCGCCATCTCGCGCGCGATCGCCCGCGCCCACGGCGGCGACGTCGAGGCGCGGGACGCCGCCGAGGGCGGCGCGCTGTTCACGCTGCGGCTGCCTCGGCCGCCGGCGGGGAGATCCTGAACCGCATGCTGCGAACGCGAGTGCTGGTGGTCGACGACAAGGAGAACATGCTGAAGCTCTTCGCCAAGATCCTGGCGGAGGGCTACGAGCTCACCACCGCCGGCGACGGCGCGCGCGCGCTCGCGCTCGTCGCGTCCGAGGCGTTCGACGTCGTCGTCACCGACATCCGCATGCCCGGCGCGAGCGGCTTCGAGCTCCTCCAGGCCGTGAAGGCGCGCGCGCCGGGCACCGAGGTGGTGATGATGACGGGCTACGCCACGGTCGCCGACGCGGTGCAGGCGATGCGGATGGGCGCCTACGACTACCTCGAGAAGCCGTTCGATCCCGACGCGGCCGGGCGCGTCGTGGCGGCCGCGGCCGGGCACAAGCGCCAGCGGGACGCCGCCCTCGCGCTGCGCGCCGGCGAGGGGACTTCGGCGTTCCACGCCATCATCGGCAAGAGCGCGCGCATGCTGGAGGTCTACCGGCTCCTCGAGCAGGCGGCGGCGCTCGACATCACCGTGCTGCTCGGCGGCGAGACCGGCACCGGCAAGGAGCTCGCCGCGCGCGCGGTGCACTACCACTCGACGCGGAAGGAGCGGCGCTTCGTCCCGGTGAACTGCGGCGCGCTCCCGCCGGACCTCGTCGAGAGCGAGCTGTTCGGCCACGCGCGCGGCGCGTTCACCGGCGCCGCGACGGCCAAGGCCGGGCTGTTCGAGGAGGCCGACGGCGGCACGATCTTCCTCGACGAGGTGGGCGAGCTGCCGCTCGCGACGCAGGTGAAGCTCAACCGCGCGCTGCAGGAGAAGGAGATCCGTCGCGTCGGCGACACCGCGGCGGTCCGCGTGGACGTGCGCGTCATCGCCGCGACGCACCGCGACCTGCGCGCGGAGGTGGCGGGCGGGCGCTTTCGGGAGGACCTCTTCTACCGCCTGCACGTCTTCCCGGTGCGGCTGCCGGCCTTGCGCGAGCGCCTCGAGGACGTGCCGCTGCTCGCGGCGCACTTCCTCGAGAAGCACGCGCGCGCCTTCCGCCGCGCGGTGAGCGGGTTCGAGCCCGAGGCGCTGCGGATCCTCGCCGGCTACGCCTGGCCCGGGAACGTGCGCGAGCTGGAGAACGCCGTCGAGCGCGCGGTGGCGGTGGCGCGCGGCGAGCGCATCGCCGCCGCGGACCTGCCCGCCGAGCTCTCCGCCGCCGACGCCGCGGCCTCGCCCGCCGGCGCGGCGCTCACCGCCCTGCCCTTCCGCGAGGCGGTGGACGAGGTGCGCGACCGCGCGTCGCGGGAGTACCTCGTCGCGCTCCTGCGCGAGGTGGGCGGCAACGTGACGAAGGCCGCCGAGCGCGCGGGCATGGAGCGCGAGAGCCTGCACCGGCTCCTGAAGCGCTACGGGCTGCGCAGCGACGACTACCGGCCGGAGTGACCCTTCGACTCCGCTTCGCTCCGCTCAGGGCGAACGGCGGTCAGGCCTCGAGGTGCGCGAGCACCGCGTCGAAGACGAAGCGCTCGAGCTTCTCGGCGTCGGCCTCGCACAGGTCCACGAACTGGAAGGAGGCGCGTGCGCTGCCGGGCTGCGCCTTCACCTCCGACACCCGCACCGTGGCGCGCAGGGGCTCGGCCGCGGGGAGCCGCAGCGCGACCCTCGCCTCGTCGCCCACCCGCGGGGCCGACGCGAGCAGCGCGCCGAAGCCGGCGGCGGAGATCTCGAGCGTCGTGGCGCGGACCGAGTTCACGCCGAGATCGAGGTCCGCCTGGAGCGCGCGCGGCACGCGCAACGCGCGGCGCGGGCGCTGCCCCGGCGGCACCTCTTGCCGCTGCGCGGCCATGAGCGCGCGGGCCAGCTCGTCGCGCGCGGCGATGTAGTCGCCGAGCTCGCGCGCCTCCATCGTGCCGCCCTTCGCCCGCTCGTGAAGCTTGCGAAACCCCTTCACCCACTCGCCCAGCGCCATGGCGCCTCCCATCCCCGACCGCGATGCTACGCGGACGGTGCGGGCGCGCACTTCCCTTGAGGCGGTGACGCGGCGGCGACCTACAGCGCCTTCTTCAGCTCCGGCGCGGGCTTGAACCCGACGGTCTTCGTCGGCGCGATCTGGATCTCGGCGCCGGTCTGCGGGTTGCGTCCGACGCGTCCGGCGCGCCGCTTCACGACGAACGTGCCGAAGCCGGGCATGGAGAAGCGCTTGTCCTTGCGGATGGCTCGCGCGAGGTGATCGAAGACGGAGTCCACGAGCTCGGCGACCTGCCGCTTCGAGAGGTCGGGCCGCGAGGACTGCACCTTCTCGATGAGATCCGCTTTGGTCACGATCGTGCTCCCCCCAAGCCTGTACGACGCATCGATGGTGTCGGAGCCGGGGAAACTAGCGCCGCCTTCAGGGAGGCGTCAAGGCGCGCGCAGGCGCACGTTCACGCTTGACAGAGGCGTCTCGCGCGCGTCGCAGGCGATGCGCGCGCGGCGACCGTCAATTCGCGCGGCGCGCCTCGACGCCGAGCAGCGCGCGCGCCTCTGCGGGCGACGCCACGCCGCGCCCCGCCTCCCTGGCGAGGCGGACGGCGGCCTCGACGAGCGGCGCCGACCCCTCCGCCAGGATCCCCTTCGACAGGTAGAGGTTGTCCTCGAGGCCGACGCGCACGTGCCCGCCGAGGCGCAGCGCCAGCGCGGCGAGCTCGAGCTGCGCGCGCCCGACGCCGGCCGCCGTCCAGTGCGCCGGCTCGGGAAAGCTCTCGAGCAGGAATCGAAGGTTGCGCTCGTTCGCCGCCATGCCACCCGGGACGCCGAGCACGAGCTGGACGTGATAGGGCGCGGCGAGGTGGCCCTTCGCGAGCAGCCAGCGGAGCGTCTCGAGCATGCCGGCGTCGTACACCTCGCACTCGGGGACGAGGCGGCGCGCGCGCAGCGTCGCCGCGATGCGGACGATGGCGGGGCGTGTGTTCACGAAGACCTCGTCGCCGAAGTTCATCGTGCCGAGGTTGAGCGTCGCCATCTCGGCGCCGTCCACGAGCGAGCCGAGCCGCTCGTCGACGCTCAACCCCACCGCGCCGCCGGTGGAGCACTGGAGCACGGCGTCGCACCCGGCGGCGCGGATGCGGTCGACGATCTCGCGGAAGTGCACCGCCTCCTGCGAGGGCCGCCCATCGGGCCAGCGCGCGTGGAGGTGGATCGCGGCGGCGCCCGCGCGCCAGGCGTCGATCGCCGCGCCCGCGATCTCGGCGGGCGTGTACGGGACGTACGGGCTCTGCGCCCGCGTGACCTCCGCGCCGACGACCGCGGCCGTGACGATCGCGGGGGAGGTCATCGCCGTTGCTTGTCCTTTGGCACGACGCAGGTGCCGCTGGCGCGGCAGACGACGACCGGCTCGGCGAGGACGTCGGCGGCGCTGTCGGAGAGGTCGGGGCGCGGCCGGATCACCTTGCGCGCCTCGAAGCGCATGGCGCGCGACGTCGCGCCCAGGCGCGTGATCTCGCCCTCCACCTCGAGGAAGTCGCCGGCGTACACCGGCGCGAGGAACTCGACGGCGTCGTAGGCGCGGAAGAGCCCCTCGTCGCCGTCCTGGCGCACGAGCAGCTCGGTCGCCACGTCGCCGAAGAGGGCGAGGACGCGCGCCCCGTCGACGAGGTTCCCACCGTAGTGCGCGTCCGCCTGCGAGAGGCGGAGCCGCAAGGTCACCTTGCCCGCGCGCGCCGCGCTCATGGCATGGCCTTTCCCATCCGCCGCAGCACCTCGGCGACGACGTAGTTCGCGACGTCGGAGGGGACGGTGCCGGGCCCGAAGCCGGCGTCGTACCCGAGCTCGAGCGCCGTCCGGTGGTCGAGGCGCGGCCCGCCGAGGAGCGCGATGACGCGATCGCGCACCCCGAGCCGCGACAGCTCGTCGATGAGGCCGCGCGCGTTGTCCTTGTGCACGTCGCGCTGGGTCACGACCTGCGACACGAGGACGGCGTCGGCGCGCTCCTCCTTCACGACGCGCGCGAGGTGGACGTTCTCGACCTGCGCGCCGAGGTTCCGGGCGTCGAACATGGGATAGCGCTCGAGGCCGTAGTCGCCGGCGTACCCCTTCATGTTCATGATCGCGTCGATGCCGACCGCGTGCGCGTCGGAGCCGGTGCAGGCGCCGAGCACGATGATGCGGCGCCCCACCTCGCGCGCGACGAGCTCGTTCAGCTCGTCGAAACCCTTCTTGCGCCCGACCACCTCCGGGACGTGAAGGTCGCGCCAGTCGACCGTCGCGGTCGTGCGCGCGTACACGACGAAGAAGGTGTAGCCGTCGGCCGCGCGCTCCATGGCCGCCACGAGGACGTCCTCGAGCCCCATCCCCCGCGCCAGCTCCACCGCGGCCTGCCGCGCGCGCTCGCCGGCGGGCACCGGCAGCACGAACGAGAGCTGGACGATGCCATCGTCCTGCCGGTCGCCGTAGGGGCGGACGATGGTCGGCTCCTGGGACACTACGGGATCGTCCTCCGCGCGAGCGCGCCCTGCGTCCGGGTCCGTTCACCCTGAGCGGAGCGCAGCCGAGTCGAAGGGTTCGCCTGCGCGCTGGGGAGCGGCGCGAGCGTCGCCGTCGAGGGGATGAGGCGCGAGGCGCGCACCGCCTCGGGGTTGAGGGGCGCCCGGCCGTTGAAGGAGATGCGGTACTGCTCGCCGCCGGAGCACACGGCCCACGCCCAGCCGTGCCACCCGGCGGAGTCGGCCTCCTGCACGACCGCCTCCTTGCCGGCGATCGTCGTCGCGTGCCGGCGCACGTTCGTGAGCTTCGCCTCGCCGCGCGCGAGCGCGTCCTTCGCCTGCGCGAGGCAGGCCTTGTCGTCGGCGAAGCGGGTGTCGGAGACCTGCGCGTCGATGCGGCCGTCGTCCGCCGGGCTGCGCAGCGCCACCCTGCGCGGGTCGCCCGTCGCCTGCCACGCCGCGGGCGCCTCGAACGAGAGTCGACCCACGGTGTACAGGAGCATGCCCTCGTCGCTGGCGGGCCCGGAGCGCGGGCCCGAGTCCTGGGCGCGCTGGTGGACGATCGCGCAGGAGCACGCGGCGAGGGAGAGAAGAAGAACCCGCTTCATGCGGTCGCCTCCAGGATCTCGAGGAACGGGTTGAAGTAGCCGGGCGCACGCTCTACCACGCCCGCGAGGCCCTTGCCGCCGTCCTCTCTCCGCGCGACGTCGCCGAAGCGCGCGTGGCCGATGGCGGCGACGAGCCCGCCCTCCGCCACCTCCTCCAGCAGCGCGAGCGCCTTCGAGAGCGTCTCGTCGGCGCGGCGCTCCACCACCCCGCCCTCCCGCAGCACGATCTCCGCGCCCATGCTGCGCCAGGCGCGGTGGACGTAGTCGGCGGCCTTGAGCGCGACGTAGCGGTCCATGAGCAGCGGGTTGTGCATCGCCTCGGTCATCATGCCGAGGAGCTGGATGCCCTGCCCCGTCACCTGGCCCACCACGTCGGCCATGACGTCGTAGGCGTGGCTGAAGAAGATGTCGCCCTGCTTGTGCTTCGTGGGCGGCATGTACTTCGTCGGCGCCTCGGGGAAGAGGGTGCGGACGAGGAGCGCCTGCGCGAGCTCGCGCGCGAAGGTGTCGTCGCGCGCGGGATCGATCTCGAAGGAGTGGCCGAGGCCGATGAGGCGGTCGGGGAGCCCGGCGCGGTGCGCGAAGCTCTCGTTCACGAACTGCGAGGCGATGACGGTGTGCGCCGCCACGTCGGCGTCGGCGGTGGTGATGTAGTTGTCCTCGCCGGTGTTGATGACGATCCCGGCGAAGGCGCAGATGCGGCGCGAGAAGTACTGGTCGCAGAGCGTCCGCCGCATGTTGATGTCGCGGAAGAGGATGCCGTACATCGCGTCGTTGAGCAGCATGTCGAGCCGCTCCCACGCCGCGCAGAAGGCGATCTCGCTCATGCACAGGCCGGACGAGTAGTTCGTGAGGTGCACGTAGCGGCGCAGGCGGCGCGACTCCTCGTCGAGCGCCTCGCGCATGATGCGGAAGTTCTCCTGCGTCGCGTACGTCCCCCCGTAGCCCTCGGTCGTCGCGCCGTCGGGGACGTAGTCGAGGAGCGACTGCGCCGTCGAGCGGATGACGGCGATGACGTCCGCGCCCGCCTGCGCCGCGGCGCGCGCCTGCTCGACGTCGTCGTGGATGTTTCCGGTCGCGACGATGAGGTACTTGTGCGGCCTCTCTCCCACCCCCAGCTCGTCGCGCAGGGCGTCGCGGAGCGCGACCCGCGCCGAGAGCTCCGCCGCCGCCGCCCGCGCCTCGGCCCTCAGCTCGGCGATCATCGCCGCCTCGTCCGCGGGGGCGAGCGGCGACGGGTCCCTCGGCAGCGACGCGAAGCGCTCCGCGATCTGCGCCGGATCGGAGGCGCCGGTGCGGAGGACGTAGCCGAGCCAGTAGGCCGCGCCGCGTCCGGTGAGCCCGCGCGCGTGCAGCTCGTCCACCATGAGGTTCACCCACGGTACACCGCGCGGCCCGGCGCCGTGAAACCCGAACAGGCGCAGCACCGCGCGCTCGATGGAGACGGTGGTGTGGCGGCGCACGTGCGCCAGCACCTCGGCGGTGGCCGCGTCGGCGAGCGCGCGGCAGCGCTCCACCTTCGCCGCGTCGAGGCGGAGGTCGGGCACGGTCCGGCCGTCGGCGAGCCGCATGGGCGCTTGATAGGCCCGCCCCGCCTCGCCTGCAAGCTAGCGCCCGGGGGCGCCGCCGGCCAGCGCGGCAAATCGCCCCAGGAGCGCCAGGATCGGCCCGAGCGGCGCGGCGCCCGAGACGAGCGCGGCGAGGGCCTGCGCGACGGCGGCGTCGCCCGCCCGGGCGCGCCAGCGCGGGTCGTCGCCGTAGAGGCGCGGCGCGAGCAGCGCCGCGAGCGCGAGCGTCGCCCCGGAACGCGTCGCGGCGAGCGCGGCCCGGTAAGCGCCGGGCGACGGTGCGCGGCCGCGGGCGAGCGCGCGCGCCGCGAGCGCGCCGGCGATGCGGCCCGACCAGAGCGCATAGCGGAGGCCCTCGCCGGCGAGCGGGTCCGCGCCGAGCGCCTCGCCCGCGAGGAGCGCACCGCGGACCCCGCAAGCTCCGCGCGGGTCGAAGACGCGCAGCGCCCCCGCGTTCACCCCGTCGATCGAAAGCTCCTCCTGCTCGGCGAAGCGCGCGAGCCCCGCCGCGGCCTGACGCGCGCCGGCGAGCGAATAGGCGCCCACGTTCTCCGCGGGGCGGCCGGCGTCGAGGCACGGGAACCGCCAGGCGTAGCCGCCCGCCGCCGCGTCGAGATCGAAGACGAGGTCGCGCTGGCGCGCGCCCGCGACGAGCGCCTCGCGGAGCGGCACGCGCCGCCCGGCGGGGAGCCCGAGCGCGCGCCGCGCCGCGGTCGACGCGCCGTCGGCGGCGACGAGCGCCCGGAAGCGCACGGGCCCGGCGGCGGTGTCCGCGACCGCCCCGCGCAGGCCGTGGAGGCGGGCGCCCTCGACCACCTCGGCGCCCGCCGCGCGCGCCTGGGCGACGAGGTCGTGGTCGAGCTCGACGCGCCGGACCGTCACGGCCGGCTCGGGCAGCTCGACCCGGCGCGCGACGCCGCCGGCGCGGAGCACCGCGTGCGTCGCGACGGCGTGGCGCACCCGCAGCGCGAGGCCGGCGAGCGCGAGCTCGCGCAGCCCGCCGCCGGTGAGGGCGCCGCCACACAGCTTCTCGCGCGGGAAGCGCGCCGCATCGACGACGAGCACGCGCAGCCCCGGCGCCGCGGCGCGCGCCGCGACGGCTGCGGCACAGCCGGCGGGCCCGGCCCCGACGACGAGGAGGTCGCAGGCCCGCTCCGATCGCTCCGGGGGCGGCGCCCGGTCGAGACTCACGGCGCGCCTGCGGGCCGCGGCTCGCTGCGTGCGCTCACCGCCGGCGCGGCGGCGGCAGCGCCCTGCCCTTCCCGGCTCCTGAGCAATGCCGCGACGCCGCCCTCCGCGCGCGCGCCCACCACCGCCGCGACGCCGCCGGCGCGGCGCAGCTCGGCCGCGGCGACCTCGGCGTGGCAGCCCGCGGCGACGACGCGCGCCGCAGGGTGCTCGCGCACCCCCCGGCGGAGGGCCTGGCGCGAAGCCGCGTCGGCGTCGGCGGTGACCGTGCACGTCTGGACGACGACGTAGTCCGCGGCCTCGCCCACACGCACGGGCTCGAACCCGGAGCCGAGCGCCGCGGCGAGCGCGTCGACGTCGCTCCGCGCGACGCGGCAGCCGAGCGCCACGAGCGCCACCTTCGCCCGCCGCGCGGCGGCAGCCTCAGGAGCGCGCGATACGCCCGCCACCCACCACCTCGTCGCCGGCATAGAAGACCGCGGCCTGCCCGGGGGCGACGCCGCGCACGGGGGCGGCGAGCGCGACGTCCGCGGACGCGCCGCCGTCGCGCGGCGTCACGACACCCTGCTCGCCCTCGTGGCGATGGCGCACCCTCACCCGCGCCGCGAGCGCGCCCGCGGGCGGCGCGCCGGCGACCCAGCGCACCTCCTCCACGGCGAAGCGCCGGCGCGAGGCCTCCTCCGCCGTGCCCACGACGACGCGCGCCGCCGCCGGGTCCACCTCGACCACGTAGCGCGGGGCGCCGCAGGCGACGCCGAGCCCGCGCCGCTGACCGACCGTGAAGTGGTGGACGCCGCCGTGCGCGCCGAGCACCTCACCCGCCGTGGACACCACCTCGCCGGGCGGCGGCGGCGCGGGCGCGCGCAGCGCCACGAAGTCGGCCGCGTCGCCGCGGGTCACGAAGCAGATCTCCTGCGAGTCGGGCTTGTCGGCGACCGGCAGCCCGAAGCGCGCCGCGAGCCGCCGTACCTCCGGCTTCGGGAGCGCGCCCACCGGGAAGAGGACGTCGGCGAGCGCCGGCTGCGCGAGGCCGTAGAGGAAGTAGCTCTGGTCCTTGGCGTGGGGCGCGGCGAGGAGCGCGAACCTGTCGCCGCGCCGCTCGACGCGCGCGTAGTGGCCCGTCGCGAGCTTCGCGCCGAGCGCGCGCGCCCGCGCGAGCAACCACGCGAACTTCACCTCGTCGTTGCAGGCGACGCAGGGGTTCGGGGTGCGGCCCGCGAGGTAGTCCGCGACGAACCGGTCGATGACGGTCTCGCGGAAGCGCTCCTCGACGTTCGCGACGTAGAACGGGATGCCGAGGGCGCGGGCCGCGGCGCGGGCGTCCTCGAGGTCGTCCGGGCCGCAGCAGGAGCGGCCGCGGGCCGGATCCGAGTAGTCGAAGACGCGCAGGGAGACGCCGAGCACCTCGTGCCCGGCTTCCTTCAGGAGCGCCGCGGCGACCGACGAGTCGACGCCGCCCGACATGGCGACCACGATGCGCAAGGTTCGGGGACCTCCCCCGGAAAATACCTCAACCCGAGATCTGCGACGGAGGGGCCGGGGCGGCGGCCGCCGGCGCGGCCGGGATCTCGAGCACGAACTTCGCCCCGGTGAAGTGGTGACCGCCGACCGAGGGTTGCGTGTGGGGCGGGCTCTCCACGAAGGCCCGGCCGCCGTGCGCCTCGGCGATGCGCCGCGCGACGGGCAGGCCGAGCCCGGACCCGGGGGCCCGCGCCTCCTCGACGCGATCGGCGTGGTAGAAGGGCTCGAAGATGCGCTCCGCGTCGGCCGCCCGGACGCCAGGCCCCTGATCGTACACCGCGTAGCGGAGCCGTCCGGCGTCCCGCGTGACCTCCACGAGCACCTCGCCGCCGTGCGGTGAGAACTTCACCGCGTTCGAGACGACGTTGGCGAGCGCCTGGCGGAGCTTGCGGGGGTCGGCCTGCACGGTGCCCCCGCGCGAGGGCCGCACCTCGACGTGCAGCCGGGCGTCCTTCACCGGCGCGCGCAGCTCCGCGACGACGTCATCGGCGAGCTGGTCCGGGTCGACGGTCGCCGGGACGATCGCCGCCTCGCCAGCCTGCAGGCTCGCGAAGTCGGACAGGTTGTCGACGATCCGGGTGAGCTTCGTCGCGGCGCTCGACATCGCCTCGAGGACCTTGCGCTGCTGCGCCGCGAGCGGCCCGAGCTTCTCCGAGAGCAGGATCTTCAGGTACCCGGCGAGCGGCGTGATCGGCGTCGACAGCTCGTGCGCGAGGTCGTGCATGAACGCGGCGCGCGTCCTGTCGAGCTCCGCCACCTCGCGCTTCCCGCCCAGGTAGGCTCGCACCTCCTCGACGAAGCGCGACGGGTCGAGCGGGCGCGCGATGAAGCCGTCCCAGCCGGCGGCCATGGCCACGTCGTGCTCGGGACCGGCCGCCCCGATGGCGACGAAGGGCACCTTGACGAGGCCGCGCGCTTGCTTCAGGCGTGCCGCCAGCTCGCCGCCGGCGAGGTCCGGGAGCCTCGTCCCGGCGAGCACGAGGTCGGGGGGCAGCGCCAGCGCGCGATCGATGCCGTCTGTGCCGGTCGCGGCCTCGTCGACGGCGAAGCCGCCCGCCTCGAGCAGGCGCCGGACCAGCTCCCGCGAGGGTGCGTCGCCTTCGATGTAAAGCACGCGCTGAGCCATTGCCTCGCCCCGGGCGGAATATAGCGCCCGGCGGAGCGAGCGGCCCGCTCCGGAGCGCTCGCGCCGCCCAGGTTCAGCCCCCTGATGCGCGGCGGGCCCACCAGGTGCCCAGGAGCGACGTGAGCTCCTCGGGCGTATTCAGCGACGGCTCCTCGAGGACCCGCTCGAGGGCGTGTCGGAGGGCTTCACCCACCGCGCGCCCTGGCGGGATCCCGAGCCGCTCCATGATGGCGCGGCCGTCGAGCGCCAGCTCGCCCGCCGTGAGCGGCGGGCGCTCCCGCTCGACCGCCGCGACGCGCGCTGCGAACGCCTCGACCTCGGCGACGGCCCCGGGCTGGGCATCGCCGGCGGCGCGCGCGTCGGCCCGGGTGAGCGCGAGGAGCGCGCCGGCGCGGGCGCGGGTGGCGCGGGCGAGCCAGCGCCGCACCTCGGCGTCGCTCGAGGGGAGCGGCGCACGCGCCTCGCCGCTCCCGGCGCAGCGGAGCCCGCCGGCGAGGGCCGCGGCGTCCTCGATGACGGCGTTCGAGAAGCGGAGCCGCTGCAGGACGCCCCGCGCCGTCGCGGCGGAGGGCGGCGCGGCGACGTGGAGGAGCGCCGCGAGGCGCACCGGCAGCTCCGCCGGAGCGGCCGTCGCCGTCGCGAAGGCGTGCGCGCGCGCGGCGGGAGCCGCGGCGGCGACCTCCGGCAGCACCGCACCGAGGAGGCCCGTCGCCTCGAGGAGGTCGAGACCGCGCCGCGGCTCGTCCGCGACGACGAGGCGCGACAGCTCCTCCATGATCCGCTCGACCGAGACCTTCGCCACGACGTCGAGCACGGCCGGGATCGCGTCGCGCGTCGCCGGCTCGACCTCGAACCCGAGCTGCGCGGCGAAGCGCGCCGCCCGGAGCGGCCGCAGCCCGTCCTCGCGGAAGCGCGCCAGCGGATCGCCGACGGCGCGGATCACGCGCGCGGCGACGTCTGCGCGCCCGCCGTAGGGATCGCGGAACGCGAGACCGAGCGGGTCGTAGGCGAGCGCGTTCACGGTGAAGTCGCGGCGGGCGAGGTCGGCGTCGACGTCGTCGAGGAAGGTCACCGACGACGGCCGGCGCCCGTCGAGGTAGGCGCCCTCGCCGCGGAAGGTGGTCACCTCGACCGCGATCCCATTCGCGAGGACGGTGACCGTTCCGTGCTCGATCCCGGTCTCGATGACCCTGGGGAAGAGGGCGACGACGGTCTCCGGGCGCGCCGGCGTGGCCACGTCGTGATCGGTCGCGGTGCGCGGCCGGTCGAGGAGGAGGTCGCGCACGGCGCCGCCCACGAGCCAGGAGCGGTACCCCGCGCCGTCGAGCGTGCGCAGCACGCGCAGCACCGGTTCGGGGAACCGCGCGGTGGCGAGGCGCGGCGGGAGATCCTCTGGCTTCGCCATGTGTGAACCGGGTGCGGGGGTCGCCGGCCGAGAGCTATACCACGCGTCCGAGGAGGCCACATGCACGCCCGTACCGCCTGCTGCCGCTCTTGCGCCATCATGCCGCCGTACGTCCTCGAGCACCTCGCGCAGACCGGCGACGCGGACCAGCGCGCACGGGCGTTCGAGACGCTCGCGGCCTCCGAGCGCCTCCGCGGCGAGCGGGCGGCCGTCGGCGGCGAGCGGGCGCGCGTCCCCACCGGTGGGAAGCGCCGGACGATCTACGACGCGAAGGGGCTCTCGCGCCTGCCGGGGACGCTCGTGCGCGGCGAGAAGGACGCGCCGGTCGCCGACCGGGCGGTGGACGAGGCGTTCGACGGGCTCGGCGCGACGTTCGACTTCTACCAGACCGTGCTGGCGCGCACCTCCGTCGACGGCCGCGGCCTGCGCCTCGACGGCTCGGTGCACTTCCGGAAGCGCTACGACAACGCGTTCTGGAACGGCTCGCAGATGGTGTTCGGCGACGGGGACGGCAAGATCTTCGGCGCGTTCACCTCCTGCCTCGAGGTCATCGGGCACGAGCTCACGCACGGCGTCGTCCAGTACGAGGCGAACCTCGCCTACCACGACCAGCCCGGCGCGCTGAACGAGTCCTTCGCCGACGTGTTCGGCTCGCTCGTGAAGCAGTTCACGCTGAAGCAGACTTCAGAGGAGGCCGACTGGCTCATCGGGAAAGGGCTCCTCCTCGGCAAGTACGCCGACCAGGCGCTGCGCTCGATGAAGGCGCCCGGGACCGCTTACGACAACCCGTTCCTCGGGAAGGACCCCCAGCCCGCCGACATGAAGGGCTACGTGAAGACCGAGCAGGACGACGGCGGCGTGCACCTCAACTCGGGGATCCCGAACCGCGCCTTCTACCTCGCCGCGAAGGCCTTCGGGGGGCACGCCTGGGAGAGCGCGGGGAAGGTCTGGTACGCGGCGCTCACGCGCGGCCTCGACGCTCAGTCCGACTTCGCCGACGCGGCGCGGGCGACGATCGCGGCGGCGGAGACGCTCTTCGGCGCGAAGGGGAAGGCCGCAGTCGCCGCAGCGTGGGCGGGGGTCGGCGTCGCGCCCTCGGCCGGCGGCGCCCGGGTCGCCTGATGCGCGTCCGGTTCGAGCGCACCGGCGGCATCGCCGGCACGAGGCTCGCCATCGACCTCGAGGAGGCGTCGCTTCCGCCCGACGACCGCGCGGCCCTCCGCGACCTCGTCCAGGCGTGCAACTTCTTCTCCCTCCCGGCGCGGCTCGGCGGCGGCGGCGCCACGCGGGATGGGTTCGGCTATCGCGTCGCCGTCGAGGAGGGCGGGCGGGCGCATACCGTCACGGCAGGTGAAGATGGGATGCCCGAGGGGCTGTGCGCGCTCGTGGACTTCCTGGCAGAGCGGGCGATGGGCGCAAGGTGATCGCGCCACGCCACCGGAGGGAAGCCCGGGACACGGGCCTCCCCCCGCGTGCTCGAGGCGCTACTGGATCTCGCCCCGGATCTCGCCGCCAGGGCAGGCCGCGGTGTGGAAGTTCACGTAGCCCGCGCCACCGCCCCTGAGCGCCGTCACGAACGAGGCGAAGTCGGGCGGCGCGCCCGCCGCAGCGACGTAGTCGGTGGCGGTGAGGGTCTGCGAGAACGGCGAGGTGAGCGGCGCCTTGAACGGGAGGACGACCGGGCCACCGACCGTGGTGGCGGTGCCGGAGTGGATGTGCCCCGCCGTGGCGGCAGCCGAGAGGCCGGAGTAAGTCGCGTCGACCTTCACCGACGAATCGTCGGCAGCGATGGTGACCGTCGCGCTGCCGGTCGCGGCAGTACCGGCACCGGGGCACGCCGCGGGCGTCTCGCTGCTGGGGCTCAGGGGCACGGTGAACGTCTTCGCCTGAGCGCCCGGGTTGTTGTTGTTGTTATCCGAACCGCATCC
>JBJMQK010000103.1:0-10246 GCA_045802735.1 Anaeromyxobacteraceae bacterium
GGAAGCGGAGGAGCAGGAGGCGCAGCACCGCGACGCGTCCTCCGACCCCGCGGCCGCGACCGACCTCGGCGAGGAGGCGGCGGCCCGCGCGGCGATGTCCTCGGAGCCGCCGGGCGCGCCCGAGGCGGCGCCGGCCGATCCGCCGGCCTCGCGCGCCGCACCGGAGCTGGCGCGGGCCGGCGATCCGGCCGCCGCCGCGGAGGGCGAGGCGCAGGCGCTCACCCCCATTCCGCTCACGCACGCGGTCGGGATGGAGGCCGTCCCGGCGGCGCCCCCGCTGCTCGTCCCGGAGATGCCGGAGGGCACCTCGGCCGCCGTGCCCGAGCCGGTTCCGGAGCACGGCATGGCAGCTGCGCCGATCGCGGCGTCGGCCGCGTACGACGGCGGCGCTCCGCTCGAGGTCACGCCGACCGCCCCGGAGCAGGAGGCCGTCGTCGCCGAAGCGCAGCCTGCGGACGCGGCGCCCGCCGCGGGACAGATCGCCACGAAGCCGGCGGAGTCCGCGCGCGAGGCGCGCGAGGGCCGGGAGGGCCGCGAGCGCCGCGGAGGGCGTGAGGAGCGCGGCCGCGACGGCGAACGCAAGGCGCGCGACGGGCGCGAGGGCCGCGAGGGCAAGGAGGGGCGCGACGGCCGCGAGCGCGAGCGCGGCGACCATCGCCGCAATGGTCACACGGGGCATGGCCGCGAGGAGCGCAAGAAGGAGTCGAAGAACATCCAGGACCTCCTGAAGGAAGGGCAGGAGGTCATCGTCCAGGTCGCGAAGGATCCGATCGGCACGAAGGGCGCGCGCATCACGAGCCACATCTCGCTGCCGGGCCGGCACCTCGTCTTCATGCCGACGGTGGATCACATCGGCATCTCGCGGCGGATCGAGAAGGACGGCGAGCGGCGCCGCCTGCGCGACATCGTCGACCGCATGCGCCCGGAGGGCACGGGGTTCATCGTGCGAACGGTCGCGGAGAACGTGGAGGCGCCGAAGCTCGAGGCCGACATCCGCTTCCTCATCCAGGTCTGGAACGAGATCATCCGCACGAAGGACAAGGTGGGCGCGCCGGCGCTGCTCCACCCCGACCTCGACCTCATCCTGCGCGCGACGCGCGACCTCTTCACCGCGGAGGTGGGCAAGCTCGTCATCGACGACCGCGACGAGTACGAGCGCATCCTCCGCTTCGTCCGCGAGCAGGCGCCGCACCTCGAGAGCTCGATCGAGTCGTACCAGGGCGACGAGCCCATCTTCGACGCGTACGGCATCGAGCAGGAGCTGAAGCGCGCGAGCCAGCGCAAGGTGTGGCTGAAGAGCGGCGGCTACATCATCATGGATCAGGCCGAGGCGCTCACCGCGATCGACGTCAACTCGGGCCGGTACGTCGGGAAGAAGAACCTCGAGGAGACGATCACCAAGATCAACGTCGAGGCGGCGAAGGAGATCGTCTACCAGCTCCGGCTCCGCAACATCGGCGGCATCATCATCATCGACTTCATCGACATGGACAAACCCCAGAACCGCGAGAAGGTCTTCAAGGCCTTGCAGGACGCGCTGGGGCGCGACAAGGCCAAGACGAACGTCCTCAAGATCTCGGAGCTGGGGCTCGTCGAGATGACGCGGAAGCGCGTGCGCGAGTCGGTGACGCGCATGATGGCCGAGCCGTGCGGCTACTGCGAGGGCAAGGGCCACGTCCGGTCCAAGGTCACGGTCGCCTACGAGATCTTCCGCGAGATCCGCCGCGACGCGCCGTCGTTCCAGGAGCCGGTCCTCGTCGTGAACTGCCACCCCGAGGTCGCGCGCATCCTGCAGGGCGAGGATCGCGACGAGCTGCGGTACCTCATGGACCGCTTCAACAAGACGATCCAGGTGAAGCCGCAGACCGGGTACCACCAGGAGCAGTTCGACATCTACGGGCGCCAGGACCGGGGCGAGCGCGGCGAGAAGGAGAAGGGCGGCGAGCGCGACCGCGGCGAGCGCGACGAGCGGCGCGGGCGCGGCGGCCGCGGTCAGGGCGGGCGCGGCGGCGGGCAGCCGGCGGCGGTGGCGCCCGAGGCGAGCGGCGCGCCGGGTGAGGGCCCGGAGGCGACGAGCGGCAAGGCGCGGTAGCGCGCCATGCGCGCGGCAGGGAGCGCGAGCGACACGCGGCGGCTCGCCTGGGCCGGCGCCGTGACGCTGGCGCGGGAGCTCCGCGGCGAGAGCCTGCGGCTCCGCGCCATGGCGCTCACGTTCCTGTCGCTGTTCGCCATCGTCCCCGCGATCGTCGTCGCGTTCTCGGTGCTCGACGCGTTCTCGGGGATGGACGCGGTCCTGCGCCGCGTCCAGGACTACGTCCTCGAGAACCTCGCGGTCGGCGCGCGCGCCTCGATCGCGCCGCAGCTCGATCGCTTCATCCGCAACGCGCACGCGACGAGCGCGGGGCTCGTCGGCGGCGGCATCCTGGTGTGGTCGTCGCTCGCGCTCTTCGGCCAGGTCGAGGTCGCGCTGAACGAGATCTGGAAGGTGCGGAAGCGCCGGGCGCTCACGCAGCGCGTGCTCATCTACTGGGCCGGGCTCACGCTCGCGCCATTCCTCCTCGCGGCGTCGCTCGCGCTCGGGCACGCCGTCGAGACCTGGCTCGCGGGGGTGCCGGTGGGCCAGCTCGCGGCGCGGCTCGGCGCGATCCTCCTCGGGTGCTCGGTGTTCACGTCCCTGTACCTGTTCGTGCCGGCGACGCGGGTGCGCCCGCGCGCGGCGGTGATCGGCGGCGTCGTGGCCGGCGTCGCCTGGGAGATCGCGAAGGCGCTCTACACCTGGGCCTCGGCGCGCTTCTTCCAGTATCACGCGATCTACGGCTCGGTCGCGGCGGTCCCGACGTTCCTCCTCTGGCTGTACGTCTCGTGGACGATCGTGCTCTTCGGCGCGCGCGTGTCGTTCGTCGCGCAGCACGCGCGGCTGCTCCTCCGCGGCCACCCGGCGGAGGCGACGCCGCTCGGACGCGAGCTCCTGGCGGCGCGCGCGATGCTCGAGGTCGCGCTCGCCTACGTGCGCGGCGACGCGCCGCCGGACCCGGGCGAGGTGGCGCTCCGGATGGAGAGCTTCGGCGAACCCGTGCGCGAGGTCATCGGCGCGCTGCGCGCGCAGGGGCTCGTGCTCGAGCTCGCCGCGGGCGGCCTCGTGCCCGGCCGGCCGCTCGCTGGCATCACGCTCGCGGACGTCCGGCGGTCGATCTCGGGGGCGCCCCCGACGGTGCTCTCGGGCGCGGCCGACGCGCTCGTCAGCGGGATCCTCGCGGGGGCGGAAGGAGTCGCTGCGGAGTCGCTCGCCTCGCGCAGCTACGAGGAGCTTTGCGCGCGGGTGGGACAGGACGCACACGGCGCTGCGCTTCCGCCGCGAGTGGAAGCGGCCAGGCCGTGAGCGGTTGCTCGCCCATGCCTTTGGAACCCTTGCTGATTTCCGGAGGTTAAGCTAGGCTTTGGACAACGGATGGCCTCTCGGCTGGGGCCCCTGACCGTGGCGGAGCGCTCGATGCTCAAGTCGGACCTCATCAACATCCTCGTCGTCAAGCGTGGCGTCACGCAGAAGCAGGCCGAGTCCACGATCGAGACCATCTTCGAGTCGATGAAGACGGCGCTCTGCAAGGGCGAGAACATCGAGATCCGGGGTCTCGGCGCGTTTCACGTGAAGCATTACGAGGGTTACCAGGGCCGTAACCCCAAAACGGGTGAGGTCATCCCCGTGAAGCCCAAGCGGGGGATCCTGTTCCGCACCGGCAAGGAACTGCGCGATCGGGTGAACAAGCTCGAGGATCACCAGATCGAGAAGGACGACGAGATCGACGACGACGACGAGGGGGGGGAGACCCCACCCGTCGCCGCCGGCGCCTGATCGGTCACGGCCCGACTTCCACCGTCGCGGCCAGGGCGAGCCGGCCGACCGGGCGCACGGGAAGCGTCGGCGGCAGCTCGTCGAACGAGAGCACCGCCAGGCGCGGGTAACGTGGCGCGAGCGCTTGCCGGACGGCACGCCGGACGTCGGCGCCCGTGAGCACGACCGGTGTCGCCTCGCTCCTCCACGCCGCGAGCGCCTGCGCCGCGCCCGCCACGAGCGCCGTCGCCGCCGCTGACGAGGTTCCGGTCGCGAGCGCCTCGCGCAGCTCGGCCTCGCCCGCCGGGTCGAGGACGAGCGCATCGAGCGCGCGGTGACCCGCGAAGGCGTGCGCGATGTGCCGCCGTAGCGCGCGGCGGGCGGCCTCGACGAGCGCCGTGACCGGACGCGTCGCCCCGCCGGCTTCGAGGAGCCCCTCGAGCACGCGCCGGAGCGGGCGCGCGGGGACACCCTCCTCGAGGAGCTGACGGAGCACCTCCGCCAGGACCGGCGCGGGGATCTGCCGCGTCACCTCGCGGACGAGCGCCGGGTGCGACGGCTCCAGCTCGTCGAGGAGCGACTGCACCTCCTGGACGCCCACGAGGAGGTGAGCGTGCGTCCGGAGGTCGGCGAGCGCGCACGCCGCGACGCGTTCGAGCGGGCCGCGGACGGGAGCGAGCGAGGCGGCGCGGGCGGCATCCGACGAGGCGACGAGCGAAGCGCGGGCGCCGGTGAGCGAGTCGGTCGCCGCGACGCACGCGATCCCGACCTCGGCGAGCTCGCAAGGTGGGGCGAGCGCGAGCGCCTCGTCGAGCGGGGCGCGGCCCGTGCTCGCGGGCACCTCGTCGACGAGGAGTCGCCAGGCCCCTGGAGCGAGCGGCGCCGCACGGACGTCGATCGCGGCGGGCGGTAGCCCGAGGCCGCGGAACAGCGCGCGCGAGAGCGCGGGCAGCGTCTCGGCCGCGAAGCGCCCGCCGTTCGCCGCGGCCAGCAATTCGAGATCGTGTGCCAGCTCGAGCACGATGGGCGCGGGAGGGACGCCGCTGCCGACGTCGCGTGGCGCCGTCGCGCGCCCCGCCTCCGCGGGCGAGCGCCGCCGCAGCTTCCACGCGGCCGCGACGCCCGCCGGCGCTGCGAGGAACAGGAAGGGCGCCACCGGGAGGCCGGGGAGGAGCGCCACGGCGGCGCACAGCGCGGCGACGGAGCCGAGGACGCGGGCATCGCCGAAGAGCTGCCGTGCGAGATCCTCCGAGAGGCTCCCCCCCTCCTCCTCGGCAGCGACGCGCGTCACGGCGACCCCGGCGGCGACGGACACGAGGAGCGCCGGGACCTGCGCGGCGAGGCCGTCGCCGATGGCGAGCAGCGCGAAGCGGCGGGCCGCCGCCTCGAGCGTCATCCCGCGCGAGAGCCCGAGGGCGAGCCCTCCCACGAGGTTCACGAGGACGATCGCCACCCCCGCGATCGCGTCCCCCTTCACGAACTTGAGCGCGCCGTCCATCGCGCCGTAGAGCTGACCCTCGCGCTCGAGGGCGCGGCGCTTCCGCCGCGCCTCCCCGTGATCGAGCGCGCCCGCCCGCAGGTCGGCGTCGATCGCCATCTGCTTGCCGGGGAGTGCGTCGAGCGTGAACCGGGCCGCGACCTCCGCCACGCGCTCGGCGCCCTTCGTGACGACGAGGATCTGGACCAGCGTCAGGATCGCGAAGACCACCGCGCCGACGACGGCGCTGCCCCCGACGACGATCTTGCCGAACGCCTGCACGACCGCGCCGGCGTCGCCACGGGCGAGCACGAGGCGGGTCGAGGCGATCTCGAGCGCGAGCCGCCCGAGCGTGGTGAGGAGCAGCAGCGTCGGGAAGCTCGCGAAGCCGAGGGCGTCGCGCGCGAAGAGCGCCACGACGAGCACCGCCGCGGAGAGCGCCAGGCTCGCCGCGAGGCCGACGTCGACGAGCCACGGCGGGACGGGCGCGACGAGCGCGCTCACCCCCGCGAGCGCGAGCGCCGCGAGCGCGACGTCGGACGAGCCGCGGCGCCGCGCGGCGAGGGCGTGGAGCGGGTTCACGGCGCAAGCTCCCCGGACGCGCGGTGGAGGTGGACGAGGACCGCGGCGACCGCGTCGTAGAGCTCCTCCGGGATCGCGTCGCCGACGTCCGCGAGCCGGTAGAGCGCCCGGGCGAGCGCGACGTCCTCGACGATGGGGACGCCGGCGCGGCGAGCCGCGGTACGGAGCCGCGCCGCCGCGTCGGCGACGCCCTTCGCCAGCACCTGTGGCGCGTCGTCGCCCCCGGCACGGTGCTCGAGCGCGACGGCCACGTGCGTCGGGTTCACGACGAGGCACGTCGCACGCCGCAGCGGAGCGGCCGAGGCGAGCGCGCGGTGGACGCGCCGGCGCAGGGCGACGATCCGCGGGTCGCCCTCCTCCTCACGGCGCTCACGCGCGACCTCCTCGCGCGTCATGCGCTGCCGCTGGAGGAGCGTCCGACGCGCGAGGAGGAGGTCGGCGATGCCGAGGGCGGCGAGCGCCACCCCGACCCCGACCGCCGCGCACGCCGCCGACGCGGCGCCCTCCTGGAGGGTCGCGCCGGCCAGCCGCGACGGCGCCGCGGCGATCGCGGGCGCGCCGCCGCGCACGAACGCCCACGCTGTCCCGAGCGCCATGGCGCTCTTCACGAGCGCGAAACCGACGGCGCGAAGGCGCTCGGGCGACGCGAGGCGCGCGAGGCCGCGCGCCGGGTCGAGGTCCTCCAGGCGGAACCGCACCGCCGCGAGCGTGAACAGGCCGCCCGTCTGCAGCGCCCCGGCGGCGGCGGCGCCGACGGCGGCGGCGGCGAGCGGAGGGAGCGCGGTGCGGGCGAGCAGCGCGAGGGCGCCCACCACGGCTGGCCAGGGGTCCGCGCCCGCCCCCACCGCGGCGGCGAGGTCGTGGCGCATGGCCGCCGCGAGCGACGCCGCGATCCCGCGGCCGCACAGGGTCATCGCCGCGACTCCCGCGAGCACGGCGAACGCGCCCGTGAGCTCGCGCGAGGTCGCGACCTCGCCGCGCCGGCGCGCCTCGCGCAGCCGCCGCGGCGTCGGCGCCTCGGTGCGCGCGCCGCTCACGGAGATCCGCCGGCCGCGGAGCGCACGAGCCCCGCCGACAGGGCGACCGCGGCGGTGAGCCTCCCGCCGAGCGCCGCGGCGGCGATCGAGAGCGCCACGAGCCCGAGCGCGCCGCGCGCCGGCTGCGCCGCTGGCGCGACGGCGAGCTGCGGGGCGGCGCGCGCGGCGAGCGCGAGCGCGAGATCCGCGGCCAGGACCCCGGCCGCCGCCGGTGCGCCGAGGGCGAGCGCGCACGCGACGAGCTCCCCTGCGCCGCGGAGCCCGACGTCGAGGAGGGTGGCGAGCCGCGGCATCGCGCCGGCGGGCACCGCCCGGAAGGTGTCGAGGAGCGCGGCGACGACGAGGCGATCGCCCCCGCTCGTGGCCGCGAGGACGAGGAGCCACTGCGCGAGGAGGTCGCCCGCGGCCGACTCGCGCTGCCGCAACGGTGCCACGTGCAGCTCGGCGAGCGTCGCGCCGCGCAGGGTGTCGGCGACGCGGCCGCCGGCGCGCGCCGCCTCGAACGGAAACGCCGCGACGACGCCGAGCGCGATGCCGACGACGAGCTCGCGCGCCGCCGCGCCCGCGAGCGCCAGCGCGCCGCCGGGGAACGGATCGCCGCTCGCGGCCGCCCACGCGCAGGCGCCGAGGCCGAAGGCGAGCGAGAGCCGGACCGGCGCCGGCACCAGCGGGCCGCCGAGGAAGGGGCACAGGATCGCGGCGGGGAGGAGCCGGACCCCGTGGAGCGCCGCCGCGGCAGCGCGGGGGGCGAACGCGCCCGCGACGTCGGCGAGCGCGGTCACGGCGCGACCCGCGGCACGAGGTCGAGGCACGCTTGCGCGAAGCGGACCACCTGCGCCCCGATCCAGGGCCCCGCCGCCGCGAGCGCGACGAGGACGGCGAGGAGGCGGGGGGCGACGCCGAGCGACGGCTCCTGGATCTGCGTCGCCGCCTGGAGGACGCCGACGATCATCCCGGTCGCGAGCGCCGCCGCGAGGGGAGGCGCGGAGACGAGGAGGACCAGCGCGAGGGCCTCGCGGACGAGGGAGAGCACCGAGGGGTTCATGAGGTCACGCGAGGTAGCCGAGGACGAGGCCGCGGGCGAGGAGCTTCCAGCCGTCCACCGCGACGAACAGGATGAGCTTGAACGGGAGGGCCACGGTCGTGGGCGAGAGCTGCGAGAGCCCGAGCGCCAGCAGCACGTTCGCGGCGAGGAGGTCCACCACCAGGAACGGCAGGAAGACGAGGAACCCGATGGTGAAGGCGCGGCGCAGCTCGGAGACGACGAACGCCGGGGCAAGGACGGCGAGGTCCCGGTCGGTGACGGCCGCACGCGCGCCGGCGGGGCGCGCCCGCTGCGCCAGCTCGGTGAACGCCTGCCGGTCGTCGGGGCGGGCGAAGCGCGCGAGGAACCCCCGGACCGGCTCCGCGGCGGCGCTCGCGGCCTCGATCGTGGCGGCGACGCCCCCCGGGCGCACCGCGGACGCGCGGGCCCACGCCTCCTCCGCGACGGGTGACATGACGAGGCAGGTGAGGAGCAGCGCCAGCCCGGTGACCGCGGTCCCAGGCGGGACCTGGGGCGCGCCGAGCGCAGAGCGCGTGATCGACAGCACGACCGCCATCTTGAGGAAGGACGTCAGCATCACGAGGCCGACGGGGGCGAGCGCGATCGCGCCGAGCAGGAGGAGCAGATCCGCCGGGCGATCGGCGAGGTCCGTGACGTTCACGGCGTCTCCTTCGCGACGGGTGCGCCGACGTCCGCGAGGAGCTGCACCCCGGCCGTGCCGTAGCCGACGAGGAGGCGGCGCGGGCCCGCTGCGACGACCGCCACGCCCGCGTCCCGCGCGAGCGGGTGCCGCTCCTCGACGACGAGCGATCCGGCGCGGCGCGCCGCCGGCGTCCCGGCGCGGACCGCCACCGCGGCCGCGGCGAGGAGCGCGACGACGGCCGAGGCGCGCAGCGCCCCGCCGGCGAGGTCGCCGCCCGCCACCGCCGCGACGAGCGCGAGCACGCCGCAGCCGGCGGCGAGGAGGCGCCCGCGCGAAGGCGAAGAGGCCGCAAGGCGGGCGAGCTTCACGGCGCGTCGCCGAGCTGGAGGATGCGGATGCCGAGCGCGCCGTCGACCTCGACGAGCTGGCCGCGGGCGAGGGCGCGCTCGCCGGCGCGCAGCACCACGTGGCCGTCGCGGCGCAGGTCGAGCGGCAGCGCCACGCCGGGCGCCAGCGCCGCGAGCTCGCCGAACGTGATCGTGGCGCGGCCCAGCTCGACCGCGACGGTGATGGGATAGGCGGCCTGCGTCTCCGTCATGCGGATCTCCTCGACGTGGAAGAGGGCGTCCTCGAGCCATCCCCGGACGCTGAGTCCACCGGGGAGCACGAGCGCGGCTTCGAGGGCGTCGGCGAAGACGACGTCGCCCGGGCCGAGCGACGAGAGCTCGTCGAGCGTGATCGACGCCTCGCCCCCGCGGAGCGACGCATCGATGAGCAGCGCCGCGGCCTCGGGCGCCACCTCGGGAGGCGACGCGAGCGCGCGGACGGCCGCGGCGTCGACGAGCAATCGACCCCGGTAGCGGCGCTCGGCGAGCGAGAGCTCGAGCGCGACCGCGAGGGCGCTGGCGTCCGCTGGACCCGCGGCGGTGGTGCCTTCGACGACGAGCCGCGGGAGGAGAGCGTCGACGCGCGTGCCCGCAGCGCCGTCGAGCGCGACGAGGGCGAGGAGCTCGAGGAGGCTCCGTTCCACGGGGAGTGCGCCGAGCCCGTGCGCGGACGCATCCCGGGCGCCCGCGACGTGGGAGAGCACCGCCGAGCCGAACGCGGCGTCGAGCTCGAGGAGCGCCGTCGCAGCGGACGCCTCGAGCGCGATCGCGAGTCGCACGGCGCCCACCGCTCGAGCGGGCACCGCCGGGAGCGGCCGCCCCGCGATGGTGCAGGGGAGACCGAGCTGGGCCGAGACGGCGCGCGCCGCCGCGTCGGCAAACGCCCGTGCCGCCGCGACAGCCGCGGGCGTGAGGGCGGCGAAGCCGCGGGAGACGGTGGGGATGGCGAGGAGACCGTGCATCACGGCGTCGGTGAGTCCACGAGACGTGCCACGCCGGGCCAGCCCGAAGTCGCTGGGGAACTGCGGGTGGAGGGAGCGGCCGCACCGGGCGCCGGGCGGACGGCGGTCCGCGCCGCGGACGGCTCACGCGCGACAGCCGACCCGAGCGGATGCCACTCCGCGACGAGCCGGCCGAGCAGCGGGTGGAGCGCGCGCCGGTCAGCGGTGACGGCGGCGGGCGGGGCAGCCCGGGCGAGCGTCGTGGCGAGGGCGCGGAGTCGTTCGCCGCGCGGGAGCGCGGCGAGC
>JBJMQK010000110.1:0-9211 GCA_045802735.1 Anaeromyxobacteraceae bacterium
TGTGCGACCTGCGGCTGCGTCACGCACTGGGAGGCCGCGCGCCGCCCGCGTTCGCGCCGGCTGGGGGTGAACGCGCGGCTGTTCGACCCCGAGGCCCTGGGCGAGGTCCGTATCCGCCGCCTCGACGGCGCGCGGACGTGGAGGTTCCTCGACTGAAGGCGGCGTCGGCGCTCCAGCGATCGGCGAGCTTCGACGCGGCGTGGCGGCCGTGTCGCCGAGCGCCGCCGAGGCTCCTCGCCACCGTGACCGCCGGATGACGGATCGTGACGGCGTCCGCGAGGGCCGTGGGCGCTCGGCCCTCGCGCGCGTGAAACGGGACCGCTACTTCTTCGGCGCGGAGAGCCGGTACCCCTCGTGCGAGTCGACCCACGCCATCCAGGCGCCCCAGTGCGGCGCGAAGTCGTCCGCCGGGTCGAGCCCGAAGGCGACGCCGCCGTCGTCCAGCGCGACCGCGCTCGCGGCGGTGACCTCGGCCGGCCTCGCGGCCGTCGCGCGGGCGGCGAGCGCCTCGCGCACGCGCGCGACGTCCTCCTCGTTGACGGCGATCGGCAGCGTGGCGGCGAACTCGTGCACTGAAAGCGTCGTGTTCATGGGCTTGCCCCTCCGGGAATGCGAAGGAGTATGCCAAACGGCAACCCACCGTGACCAGACGTCACCGGGTTTCCTGTGGGGTTGCGGCGAAAGAGCGCAGCGCATTTGATGGCGCACAACCCGTACCCCGCGTTCGCGCTGATCGCGATCAGATCGCGTTGCGGCCCCTCACCCAGCATTGCGGCGGTTCACCCACCCTGCTCGGCCCCCGCCTTCTGCGACCCCCCTGCGAGCGAGCGCCGCGCCCGCCACAGCCAGGTGCGCGCGCGCATGACGTACGAGCGCCGAGCGCCTTCCACGAGCAGGCCCATGAACTCGTCGGGCCGCTCGACCTGCGCCGAGTGACCGACGTCGGGCCACACGACGAGCCGCCCGCGCGGCAGCTGGTTCGCCATCTCCTCGAGCGCGGCCTGCGGGACGAGCCCGTCCTTGCCGCCCGCGACGATGAGCGTCGGGATGTGGAGCGTCCAGAGCAGGTCCGCGACGTTCCAGCGGTGCAGCGCCTTCAGGAACCCGACGACCGCGCCACCCGACATCCGTGCCGCGTCGCTGAGCAGGGACCTGCGCGCGGCGCGCTCGAGCGTCGCGCTCGGCATCATCTTCGCGAGGGCGCGCCCGAGCATGAGCCGGTTCGTCCCGAGGGCGTGATGGACGCCGTAGCTCGCCTGCAGCACCGCCATCGAGCCCGCGTTGTCGGGGTTGAACGCCTTGAGCAGCACGGCGGACGGCGAGCTGCCGGCGCGCATCACCTCGAGCCCCGCCGCCGGCGCGGGAGCGACGAGCGTGAGGCTCTTCACGCGCTCGGGGTGCGCGAGCGCGAACTGCTGGGCGACGCCGCCGCCGAGCGAGTGGCCGACGAGGTGGAACGAGCGCACGCCGAGCGCCTCGACGAAGGCGAGCAGGTCCTCCGCGAGCTGCGGGATCTCGTACGCCTCGCCGGAGCCGCCGCCCGGCGTCTCCCCGCAGCCGCGCAGGTCGGGCGCGTAGGCGCGGTAGCCCGGCGGCAGCCGATCGAACATCGGCTGCCACCAGCGCCACGAGCCGAAGTTGCCGTGGACGAACACGAAGACGTTCGGGCCCGCCCCGGCCTCCTCGTAGTGGATCTCCAGCCGATCCGTCGCGATGCGCGGCATCTCGCCCACCCTTCCCGTCTGCGAGGAATTCTTCCGCGCCACTGAACGCATCGGCCGGGTCGAAGTCAACGAGGAATTTGAACTCACGGTGTAGGGAAAGGGACTCCGCGCTCGCGCTCGCGCGCGCGGCTCGCCTCACGTATCGTGAGCGCCCGCCCGGCGCGCGCCGCCGCCGGAGCGGTACTCGAGCGTCAGCCAGGCGCCGCGCGGCGCGCCCACCGCGCGGAACTGCTCGACGACCGGGTCCACGCCGGCCGCCGGACCAAACGTCCGGCCTGGCCCGGTGAAGGCGTTCTGCCCCAGCACGCCGAAGTTCGAGTACCGCGCATCGAGGAGGTTCTCGAGGCGCACCGAGAGCCGGAGCCCCGGGGCGACGACGTAGCTCGCCTGCAGGCCCACGAGCGCGTACCCGGGCACCTCCCCGTTCACGTCACGGTTGTTCTCGTCGCCGCGCGCGAAGACGCTCGACGCGCAGGCGAGGCTGCCGCCGATCGAGAGATCGTGGACGACCTCCCACTCCGCCTGCACCTTCGCCGTGTGCGCGGGGATGCCGGGGATGCGGTCGCCGCGGCGCACGAGCACCGTGTCGCCGACGCCGTCGCCGTTCGTGTCCACCGCGGCCGAGTTCGTCGTGCTCGCGAACTGGAACGGCGCCTCGAACGTGGCGCGCACGTACCCGTACGAGAGGCTCCAGGCGACGTCGCCAGTCCTCGCCGCGAGCGCGACCTCGACGCCCTGCCGCCGCGTCTCGCCGACGTTCGCGAAGAACCCGGCGTTGAGCAGGCCCGACGACGGATCGCTGATGAACTGGAGGTCGTCCGTGAGGCGCGTCTGGAAGAGCGCCGCGCTCCACGCTGCCGGGCCGAGGTGCCCGCGCGCCCCGAGCTCCGCGGTGCGGGAGACGACCTTCGCGAGCGGAGGGTCGGAGAGGAAGTTGTTGGGGAGCTTGCACGGCGCCGTCGGGTCGGCGCAGGTGAGCTCCATCGGCGTCGGGACGCGCATGCCCTCGTTGTAGGTCGCGAACGCGGTGAGCCACCGGCCCGGCGTGAAGGTGAGCCCCGCGGACGGGTTGAAGCGCGTGAAGCTGCTGTCGCCCTCGAGCGCCGCGTCCTCCGGGCCGCCCTGGTTGCGGATGCGGACGCGCGCCCAGTTGTAGCGCCCGGACAGCGTCAGCGAGAGCCCGCCGCCCGGAGAGAGGGTGTCGGTCAGGTAGAGCCCGTAGTAGCGGTTCGTCGTCTTTACGTCGGTCCCCACCGCGAAGTCGCCCGCGCCGACCGCGCCGCGACTCGCGGTGAACGACGCGGGCTGCGACTCCTGCGTGAAGTGGACGTCGCCCAGGTCGGCCGCGCCTCCGAGCGCGAGCTGGTTCTTCAGGCCCGCGACGCGGGAGAGGAGCATGAGCTGGAGCGCGCCGCCCCAGCCGTCCTGGTCGATGGTCGAGCGATCGTTCGTCGCCGTGCTCTGCGCGGGCACGGCGGCCGGGTCGAAGGCGTCGTTCTCGTTGCTGCTCGTGTTCGCGTTCCGGAGCTTCCGGAAGTAGGCGTTGCCGCCGAGCAGCAGGTCCTTCGCGACGTAGAGGCTGCCCTTCAGGTTCGCGTGCGCGACGCGGTTCGTGGTCTGGTCCGGGAAGGTGTACGCCTCGCGGGGCGTGTCGAGCCACGAGCGCGGCAGGGTCTGCGTGCCCTCGAGCGAGGTGTCGGCGAGCACGAGCGACAGGTCGAGGTCGCTCTCCTCGGTCTGGTGGCCGACCTTCCCGAAGAGCTGCGCCACCCGGCTCGGGTTGTGGACCGCCCACCCGCCGTCGCGCTGGTAGTTGCCGGTGACGAAGCCGTCGAGGTGACCCGCGGCGCCGCCCGCCTCGAACGTGCCGCCGGCGCGCCCGAACGAGCCGCCCTCCGCGGTGAGCGCGTACCCGGGGTAGGCGCTCCCGCTCTTCGTGTAGATCGCGAGCGCGCCGCCGAGCGTGTTGAGGCCCAGCGCCGGCGTCGAGCCGGAGAGGAGCTGCATGCTCGAGATCGCCGAGGGCGGGACGAGATCCCAGTTCACCACGTCGCCGAACGGCTCGTTCACGCGCACGCCGTCGAGGAACACGGAGAGGCCCTGGGGCGTGCCGAGGAGCGGGGAGGCGGTGAACCCGCGGTAGCTGACGTCGGGCTGGAACGGATTCCCCTGGCCGGACTGGAGGCTCACGCTGCCGGCGTTCCGCTCGAGGAAGTCCGCGACGCTCTGCGGCCGCTGCCGCCCGACCTCCTTCGCACCGTACGTCTGGACGCTCGCGGGCACGTCCTCGAGCGCCGTCCCGAGGCCCGGCACCGGCGTCGTGCCGATGACGTCGATCGTCTCCCCGAACTCGAGCGCCTCGGCGGGGTTCTCGCGCGCGTCGGAAGGAGTCTCGCGCGCCTCGTCCGCGGCGCGGGCGGCGGAGCACGGGAGCCCGGCGAGGAGGACGAGCGCTGCAGTGCGCGCGAGCGGGCCAGCGCGCATCAGAGCGAACGCTCCGCGATCTCGGTCAGCTCGCCGTCGGTGAGCGCGATCGGGTTCGCGCGCATGCTGCTCGCCGCCTTCGCGCGCTCGACCAGCGCCGGGACGTCGGCGCGGGTCATGCCGAAGGCCGAGAGCCCGCGGACGTCGAGCGCGCGGCAGAGGTCCTGGAACCAGGCGAGGCCGTCCTCGGCGGTCGCGTCGGCCGAGCCCGTCACCCAGCGTGACAGGTCGGCGAAGCGCGCGGCGGCCGCGGAGCCGGGCGCCCGATCGCGCAGCGCGCGCAGGTTCACCTCGAGCGCCGCGACGAGCAGGGCGGCGCAGACCGCGCCGTGCGGCGCCTCGAACATCGCACCGGCGGGCGCCGCGAAGCCGTGGACGGCGCCGAGGCCGGCGTTCGCGAGGCAGAGCCCGCCGAAGAGGCTCGCGACGGCGAGGTCCTCGCGCTCGTCGGCGCCCGGCCCCCGTTCGACGGCGACGCGCAACGACCGCGCCGAGCGCCGGATGCCCTCCCGGGCGAGCGCGTCGGTCACCGGGTTGGCGCGCGCCGACAGCCAGGGCTCGACGAGCTGCGCGAGCGCATCGAGGCCGCTCGCCGCGAGGACCGGCCGCGGCACGCCGGCGAGGAGGTCCGGGTCGACGAGCGCGAGGCGCGCGAGCATGAGCGGGCTCCGCAGGCTCGCCTTCACGCCCGACTCCGGGACGCCGAGCACGGCGTTGCGGGTCACCTCGGAGCCCGTGCCGGCCGTGGTCGGGATCGCGACGAAGGGGAGCGCCGGCGACGCGAGCGGGCGCCCGCGGCCGACGACCTCCAGGTAGTCGAGCGGATCGCCGCCGTTCGCCGCGAGCGCCGCGATGGCCTTGCCGGCGTCGAGCGCGCTCCCTCCGCCGAGCGCGACGACGCCGTCGCAGCGCGCGCCCTGTGCCGCCGCCGTGCCCTCGCGCACGAGGTCGACGGTGGGCTCGCCGCCGACCCGCAGCGCGACCGTCGCGATCCCGCGCGCCTCGAGTGCCGCGCCGAGCGGCTCGGCGCGCGCCGCCGAGCGCCCGCTGACGAGGAGCGCGCGCCGCACGCCGAGCGCCGCCGCGGCCTCGGGCACCTCGGCCACGCGCCCCGCCCCGAACAGGATCCGCGTGGGCGTGGCGAGCTCGAAGCTCACCATCGATCGCCGTCCGGGAAGACGCTCGCGAAGGTGCGCGAGCGGCGCGGCTCGGCCATGAGCCCAGCGACGGCGTCGCGCCAGGCGCGGTAGTGTGCGGTCTCCTTGTGCGCCGCCACGGCCGGCGCGTCGCGGTAGGCCTCGACGAGCACGAAGCGCGTCGGATCGCCCGCGTCCTCCACGACGTCGAACCGCGCCACGCCCGGCTCGTCGAGGCTGTGGGCGGCGTTCTCGCGCGTCGCGCGCACGAACGCGTCGACGCCGTCCGGCTTCACGTGCACGTCGACGTGCACCACCACGAGACTCGTCGGCATGGTGACGCTCGTAACGACACCGCGCGGCGGGCGCACGCCCGCGCCCGTTCCTAAATCCGGCCGATGGCGGTCTTCGAGCTCGTCATCGCGCTCCTCTTCGGCGGCGCGCTGCTCTCGGCCTGGGCGCGCCGGGTGAACGCGCCCTACCCTGCCCTGCTCGCCGTCTGCGGCGCCGCGCTGGCGCTCTTCCCGAGCGCGCCGAGCATCCGGCTCGATCCGCAGCTCGCGCTCACGCTCTTCGTCGCCCCGGTGCTCCTCGACGCGGCGTTCGACTCCTCCCCGCGCGACCTGAGGCAGAACTGGAGCCCGATCGCCGGGCTCGTGCTCGGCGCCGTGGCGGTCACGATCGTCGCCGTGGCGGTGGTGGCGCGCTGGATCTCGCCCGGGCTCCCCTGGGCCTCGGCCATCGCCCTGGGCGCGATCGTGGCGCCGCCCGACGCCGCCGCCGCGACCGCGGTCCTGCGCCAGCTCCGCCCACCGCACCGCCTGCTCGTGGTCCTCGAGGGCGAGAGCCTGCTCAACGACGCGAGCGCGCTGCTCGCGTACCGGCTCGCCGTCGCGGCGGCGGTGACGGGGAGCTTCTCGGGCTGGAGCGCCCTCCCCGCGCTCGCGCTGGTGCTGGCGGGCAGCGTCGTGCTCGGGCTCGTCCTCTCGCGCGCGGCGCGCGTGCTCCTCACCGGCATCGAGGACGTCCCGACGGCCGTGATCGTGCAGTTCATCTCGACCTTCGGCGTGTGGATGCTCGCCGAGCGGCTCGGGCTCTCCGGGATCATCACGATGGTGGTGTACGCCGTCCTCGTCGCGCGCTGGTCGGCGGCGCGGACGCCGGCGCGGCTGCGCGTGCCGTCCTATGCGGTGTGGGACGTGGCGGTGTTCGTGCTGAACGTGCTCGCGTTCATCATCGTCGGGCTCCAGCTGAAGCCGATCCTCGCGCGGCTCGACCGGCCGCAGCTCCTCGCGTACCTCGCCACCGCGGGCGCGGTCTGCGCCACCGTCATCGTGGTGCGGATCGGCTGGGTCCTCTCGTGGGCCGCGGTGGAGGGCGCCGCGCGCGCGCGCCGGGGCGGCGGCCCGCCCGCGGACGCGCCGATGAAGTCGGCCGCGGTCGTCGCCTGGTGCGGGATGCGCGGGATCGTGACGCTCGCGGCGGGGCTCGCGCTGCCGGACCGCTTCCCGGGGCGCGACCTCGTCCTCTTCACGGCGTTCTGCGTCGTCCTCGGCACGCTCGTCCTCCAGGGCGGCACGCTCGGGCCACTCCTGCGCGCGCTCCGGCTCGAGGACGATGGGGCCGTCGACGGCGAGGTGCGGCTCGCGCGCGCCGAGACCGCCCGCGCCGCGCTCGCCTCGATGGCGCACACGGACGGCGAGGACCTGTCGCAGCTCCTGCGCCGCAAATACGAGGTGCGCCTGCTGCGGGCCCGCGCCGCCGCCGGCAATCGTGACGGGGACGGTGACGGCGCGACGGGGCGCGACGGCGACGGGGCTGCCGCCGCGTACACGGCCGCGGTGCGGCGCGCGCTCGCCGCCGAGCGGAGCGCGCTCGTCGACCTCCGGGCGCGCGGGGTCATCGGCGACGATGCGTTCCACCGCGTCGAGGAGGAGCTCGACTGGGCCGAGCTGAACAGCGACGCGATGGCGCGGCGCGACGAGGACCGCCCGCCGGCGTGACGGCGCCGCGCCGGCGTGCTCCGTGCCTCCGGCGCGCACGCACGACCCAAGAAGGCGTCGAGCGCTCCCCCGCCTCGCACGCACAAGAGGGGACCACCGTCGACGCGAGGTGAACGGCGCATGGCGCAGCAGGAGAGCGAAGCCGCGAACCGCCCCATGCCGGCGGCGTTCCTCGGCCACGGCAGCCCGATGAACGCGCTCGAGACGAACCGCTACACGAGCGCGTGGAAGGCGTTCGGGGCCTCGGTGCCGAGGCCGCGCGGCATCCTCGTCGTGTCGGCGCACTGGTACACGCACGCGACGGCGGTCACCGCCATGGCGCGGCCGCGCACGATCCACGACTTCTACGGGTTCCCGCAGCCGCTCTTCGACGTGCGCTACCCGGCGCCGGGCGATCCGGCGCTGGCGGAGGAGATCGCCGAGGTCGCGAAGCCGACGCACGTCGGGCTCGACGAGGACAGCTGGGGCATCGACCACGGCGCCTGGTCCGTCCTCGTGCACGCCTTCCCCGGGGCGGACATCCCGGTCGTCCAGCTCTCCATCCACGCCCTGAAGCCGTTCGAGGAGCACGTGGAGCTGGGGGCGCGCCTCGCGCCCCTGCGCGAGCGCGGCGTGCTCATCCTCGCGAGCGGCAACGTCGTCCACAACCTCCGCGCGCTCGACTGGTCGCAGCCGGAGCTCGGCGTCGACTGGGCGCACCGCTTCGACGACGCCGTGCGAGGCCTCATGACCGCGCGACCGGGCGAGGTCGCGCGCGCCGCGGAGCACCCCGACTTCGCGCGGTCGGCGCCGACGCCCGACCACTTCGTCCCGCTGCTGTACCTCGCGGGCCTCGCCGCGGCGGCCGACCGCCCGGCGGAGGTCCTCGTCGACGGCTATGCCTTCGGCTCGCTCTCGATGACCTGCTACGCGCTCGACGCGCGGGCGCCGACCGCCGGCGCCGGACCGGGCGCCGCCGCGAGCCTCCCCGATCCACGCGTGATGCCCCCTGAAGACACGAACCTGTGAGGAGACGTCCATGACCCTGAGCAGAAGAGCCCTCCGCATCGCAGTGCTGACGGCCGCAACCTTCTCCACCGCGAGCGCCCAGACGCCGGCCACCGCGAAGCCCGCCGCCGAGACCCCCGCTGGCGCGAGGCCGGCCGCGGCCAGCGCGGCGCCGCTCACCGAGAAGAACGTCTCGATGCACATGGCGCTCGCCATCATCGACGGCGTGCTCGAGCAATGCACGAAGGACGGGTACAAGGTCTCGGTGGTCATCGTCAGCAACGACGGCGTCGTGCGCGCCTCGCTGCGCGGCGACGGCACCGCGCCGCACACGATGGAGTTCGCCCGCCGCAAGGCCTACACCGCGCGGACGCGCAACATGACCTCGCTCGAGTTCATGAAGCAGACCGACAAGCCGGAGAGCGCCTACCTGCGCCAGATCCCCGAGGTCGTCGGGGTCGGTGGCGGCGTGCCGATCCGCGTCGGCAACACCCCCATCGGCGCGGTGGGCGTCTCCGGGGCGCCGGGCGGCGAGAAGGACGAGGTCTGCGCCAACGCCGGGATCGCCCGGGTGGCCGATCAGCTGAAGTGACGCGAGCGCGCCGGGGCGCGAGCGCCCATCACGACAACCGCGCCGTCACCGCGGCGCGGTCGTCGGGTCGCACGATCTCGTCGGTCTCGAGGTGCTTGCCGCGGGTGCCGTGGCGGTACAGCACGACGCCGTGGTCGTCGCGGGACTCGTCCCGGCGATCGACGGCGACCTCGTACGACGCCGCGAGCGCGGCGGTCATGTCCTCGCGGCCGCGGCGGCGCATCTCGTCGATCGTGGCCCGCGAGAAGTCGGCGTCCGCGAACGCGAACTGCGGGTCCGCGTCGC
>JBJMQK010000178.1:0-3107 GCA_045802735.1 Anaeromyxobacteraceae bacterium
CACCGTCACGTTGTCGATGCCGCCGGCGTCGTTCGCCGCGGCGATGAGGGATCTCACGGCGCGCTCGAGGTCGCTGCGCGCGACGCGCAGGAGCTCCGCGATGCGCTCCTGCGGGACCATGCCGGAGAGGCCGTCGCAGCAGAGGAGCACCACGTCGCCGTCCTCGAGCGCGACGTCGACCAGGTCGGCGTCGACGAGGTCGCGCATCCCGAGCGCCCGGACGATGACGTTCTTGTGCGGGAACGCCTCGATCTCGGCCGCCGAGGGGCGGCGCGCCTTGATGTAGTCGTTGAGGAGCGAGTGGTCCTCGGTGAGCTGGCGCAGGGCGCCGCGGCGGAACAGGTAGGCGCGGCTGTCGCCGACGTGCCCGACGAGCGCCGACGCGCCGTCCTCCGGGAACCAGGCGGCGACGAGCGTCGTCCCCATCCCGCGCAGCCGCTCGTCGGCGTCGGCGCGCTCGCGGATGCGCTGGTTCGCGAGCTTCACGCCCGTCGCGAGCCGGTTCTCCGGGTAGCTGCGCTCGCCGAGCTCGCGGAACGGCCAGGTCGCCTCCTCGTCGCGCCCGGTGAGGCGGAAGAACTCGGCCATCTCCTCGACGGCGATGCGCGCCGCGACCTCGCCGCTCGCGTGGCCGCCCATCCCGTCGGCGACGCAGAACAGCCGCTCCTCGGGCAGGAGGAGGAACGCGTCCTCGTTGTGGGTGCGGCGCAGGCCGACGTGGCTGTCGCCTGCGTACGATAAGCGCATCGCGCGGGGGTCCCTCGAAGCGGGCGTAGTCTATCACGGCACGACGAGCCGCACCGGAGGACCGGTGCGGACGCGCACTGCGCCAGCCGAGGCGTAGAGGTCGCCGTCGATGGTGAAGCGGACGCCCCCCGGCCGCTCGAGGACGAGGTCGCGCGTGACGGCGTCCATCGCGAGCTGGCGCTTCCACGGCCGCCCGAGCCAGATGCGCGGGAGGTGCGCCGCGACCTGCAGCGTCGACCCGGTGACGCCGACCGCGTGGAAGAAGCCGGGCTGCTCGTCGCAGCGCGAGAACGGCGTGAAGCCGAAGCCCAGCTCGGGGACCGCGCCGGAGAGCACGGCGAGGTAGGTGTCGTCGGGCCACTCCTCCCCGTCGGCGGTGACGCGGAGGGTCTCGCGCGCGGTGAGCTGGGTCGCGAACTCGCCCGCGATGAGCGCGGAGCCCACCGCGCGGACGAGCAGGAGCGCCGCCGTCGCGGGCGTCGGGCGGCCGGTCCGGTAGTACGCCTCGAGGAACGCGACGACTGCGCCCGTCCCGAAGAGGAACCCGAGCCGCGGCGGAAGCCCCTCGGCCTCCACCGAGAGGAGGTCGCGCTCGACGGTGCGAAGCGCCGCGCCGGCGCGGCGGCGCTCGAGGATGGTGCGGAGGATCGACTCGGGCGACCCGCGGAGCTTGTGGGCGTCGGCGACGGTGTTCATGGCGCCGCCGCGCAGGAGCGCCAGCGCCGGGAGCGGCGCCGAGCCGTAGGCCTCGACGAACGCCGAGAGCACGACGTGCCCGGTGCCGTCGCCGCCGTTCACGCCGAGGAGGTCGATGCCGCGCCCCTTGAAGCGCTCGACCGCGACGGCGAGCTCGTCCTGCGTCGAGGCGTCGACCACCTCGCCCTCGCCGTCGAGGAGCGCGCGCAGGCGCCGGCCCGTCTCCGGCAGGCGCCGGTTGCGCCGCGATCGCGGGTTGTTCACGATTCCGATCCCGGCCATGCCCTCCCTCATCCCTCCCGACCCGCCGCTCAACGTCGTGCTCGTCGCGCCGCAGATCCCCCCGAACACCGGCAACGTGGCGCGCACCTGCGCCGTCACCGGGAGCCGCCTCCACCTCGTCGGACCCCTCGCCTTCTCCCTCGACGAGAAGAGCCTGCGCCGCGCGGGGCTCGACTACTGGGCCTCGGTGGAGCCGCAAGTGTATCCGTCCTGGAGCGCCTTCGAGCAACGTTCCTTGCAGGGCGCCGCGGCCAGGCTGCACCTCTTCACCGGCCGGACCGAGCGGAGCCTCTTCGACGCGACCTTCACCGCGGGGGACTTCCTCGTCTTCGGCTCGGAGGGCCTGGGGCTCCCGCCGGCGCTCCTCGCGGCGCATCCGGGGCGGTGCGTCGGCATCCCGCTCGTCCCCGGGCAGCGGAGCCTCAACCTCGCGACGGCGGCCGGGATCGGCGTGTACGCGGCGCTGCGGCAGCTTCGGAGGGGGTGAATCACCTCGCCTCCGGGTAAGATGGCGCGGCGATGGCGATCCTCGATGGCACCGGCGACCTCGCCGAGGTCCCGCTCGCGGCGGTGCTCATCGAGGCCCTGAACCTCCGCGCGACCGGGGTGCTGACCGTCGAGCACGGCGGCGGCGCGTCGCGCGTCTGGCTGCGCGACGGCATCCCCGTCGGTTCGCAGTCGTTCACCGGGTTCAGGCCGCTCGGCCAGGCGCTGCTCGCGGACGGGGTCATCGACGTCGAGGCGCTGTCGCGGAGCCTCGCCGAGATGGCGCGCACCGGGAAGCCACAGGGCGAGCTGCTCGTCGAGATGGGTCTCGCGAGCGAGGCGCAGGTGCAGGCGGCGCTCTCGGAGCAGCAGGGCGCGTACCTCGCCCACATCGCGGCGCTCGCGACGGGTCGGTTCACCTTCGACGCTGCGGCGCCTGTGCCGGCGTGGACCGCCGGGATCCGCATCCGACCGCTCGCCGCGATCGTCGAGGCGCTCGAGAAGCCGCAGGCGAACGCGCTCGTCGTGGCGGCGCTCCAGCCCGTCGCCGCGGGGCCGGTGGCGCTCGCCCCCGGGTACGGGCAGCTCGCGCAGGCGTTCGGGTGGGGCGGGCCCGAGGAGGCGCTCGTCGCGCGGCTGCACGTCGTGACGACGCTCGACGCGTTCTTCGAGGACCCCGGCGTCGCGCCGGAGCGGGCGCGCGCGATCCTGGCGGCGCTGCTCCTGCTCGGGCTCGCCGGCGCGCGCGGCGCGTCGCAGGACGCGACGGACACCGTCACCGGGGTGGTGGTGGACCTCGCCGATCTCGCGGGCGAGGCGATCGACGCCGCGCTCGCGGACGCGCCCGCCTGGCCCGCGGCGGCGCCCGCCGCGCCGGCCGCACCGGACGAGGCCGC
>JBJMQK010000189.1:0-2800 GCA_045802735.1 Anaeromyxobacteraceae bacterium
GAGCTCAACAACCCGCTCACGGCCGTCACCGCCTACGCCGACGCACTCGTGGCGAAGCTCGCGGCCGCCGGGCACGACGCCGCGGACGTCGAGAAGCTCCGGCGCATCCAGGAGGCGGGGCAGCGCATCCTGCGCTTCTCGCGCGACCTCGTCGCGTACGCCCGCCCGCCGCAGCAGCAGGTGGAGCTCGTCGACCTCGCGAAGGTGCTCGAGCAGGCGGCGCAGATGTGCGAGCCGGCGCTCCAGGCGGCGAGCGCCCGCGTGGAGCGGCGGCTCGAGCCGGCGCCGCCCGTGCCCGGCCAGCGCGGGAGCCTCTTGCAGGTGTTCGTGAACCTCCTCACGAACGCCGCGCACGCGCTCGAGCCGCGCGGCGGGACGGTGACGCTCGAGCTCGCGCCCTCCGGCGACCACGTGGCGGCGCGGGTGCGCGACGACGGCCCCGGCATGGCGCCCGAGGTGAAGCGCCGCGCGTTCGAGCCGTTCTTCACGACGAAGCCCGACGGCAAGGGCTCCGGCCTCGGCCTCTCGATCGTGCAGGGCATCGTGTCGCGCCACGGCGGCGCGATCTCGGTGGAGAGCGCGCCCGGCGCGGGCACCGCGTTCACGGTGATGCTGCCGGTGAAGGGGCCGCGGCCGTGAGGCGACCCGTTCGCGCTGGTAGCGGAGCCATAAACGCGTGAGCGGCGCGTATTCACTCACCGTGCGCTCTCGCCAGCGAGAGTGAATTCACCCGTCCGGGTCCGTCGCGCCGGAAGAGGTCCATGTGCGCCGGTCCGAAGATCTGCGCCGCGGAGAGCTGGTTGTGTGACTTACAGCAAAGTCGAAGGTTCTCGACCGTGCTCCGCCCGCCGAGCGCCGCCGGCACGATGTGGTCGAGCTCGAGCTTCCAGGTGCTCCCGCAGCGCCGCCCGTCCGCCGCGCACCAGGCGCACCTGCCGCCGTCGCGCTTCCACACCTCGCGGCGGACCGCCGCAGAGATCGGCTCGCGAGCCTTCCGCGCCTGCGGCGAGTCCTCGCCCTGCTGCTTCCCGGGCGCCGCCTTCCGCGTGCGCGACGGCTGGACCGCGCCCTTGCGCTTGCCGTGCTTGTCGATGGCGCAGCGCACCGCCTCCCGCAGCACGGCCGAGAGGTCGCCGCCCGGGACCTTGTGGGCGAGGAGGTCCTTCAGGGTGTCGAGCTCCTGCTTGAAGGAGGCGTCGACCGTGACGCGCAGCGAATAGGTGTCGGCAGACACCGGCCGCACGGTGGCGGGCGACGGCGTGCGCGCGACGGGTGGCAGCTCCACCGCGGTAGCCGGTTCCGCGGCAGACGGGTTCCCTCCGGCCGGCGTAAGCGAGAAAGCCGCGGCCGGTGCGGGCGAGGGAGCCGGCGTCGGCGAGGGCGCACCACCCGCGGCCTGGGCGTCGGGCGCAGGCCGCGCACCAGCGCTCGCCGCGATGGCGATGGCCGCGGTCTCGCGCCGCGCCGCCCTGCTGGACACGAGGCGCACCCCCTCCTTCGGCACCGGCCGCGGCGCAAGCGACGCGACGAGGCGCTCGACCTCGGCCCTCGTCAGGAACGCGGCGCGGGCGATGAGGTCGTCCCGGTTCTGCTCGGTGAGCACCGGCCCGAGCAGCGCGAGCGTGGACATGCAGAGCCGCCCGTCCCGGAGCGCCGCCGCGAGCGCGGGGAACCGCCGCAGCACGCGCATGGCCGCGATGCGCCGCCCCGCCGCGCCCTCGCGGAAGTGCAGCACGCGCAAGCACCACTCCCAGAGTGAGGGATAGCCCGCCTCCGCCCACCCGCGCCGCTGGTCGAAGGTGTCCAGGTGGAGCAGGAACTCGACCTGGACCTCGCGTTCGTCGCCGGCAAGGGCGGCGAGGCGCCGGGAGAGCGCGGACGCGTCGAGGGAGCGGGGATCGGTGCGCTGCATGGTGACCTCCGGTGCGTGTTCTCCCACGGTAACACGCGTTTCCGGGCGCTCCAGGGAGGCCTCTGGCCGCCTCGCTGGCGCGATTTCCGGCCGGCCCCTCTCCCCGCGTCAGGGCGACGACGTTCGCGCGCCGCAGCGGCGAGCGACGCGCGCCGGACGCGGCCTCCTGCGAGGCCCACGCTGCGCCAGCGCACTCATAGTCAATAAGCGTCAAGCGCAATCTCGCTCTCGAAAGGGTCCCCCGCGCCGTCGGTAGCGCACGTCGTGTGCCGCCTGCGCCCCCGGCCGCCATGCGCCCCACCCGCCATGCGCCCCACCCGCCAGGCGCACCGTGCGAAGGCGAGCCGATCACGCTGCATTGCCGCCCCCGTGCGGTCACCGCCTCGCGATCGTCGCGCGCCCGCGGAAGGCGTCTCCACGCTGCGTCGACGCTTGCCCGCCAACGCCGCGCGTCTCTGCCCGAGGACCGCGGCCGGCACAGCGGCGCTCGGTCGAACTCAGGAGCGCGCGTCGACAGCGCCTTCCCCTCTGCTCACCGCGAACCGATCAGCGCGGATCAACCCGACCTCGCGGCCCCTGCCCCCCTCACGGCAACACCCCCTCCACGATCCCCCGCCGCATCACCTCCGCGAGCGCGTCGAGCGATCCAGCCGTATCGGTGCGCGTCTCGACGATCGTCCTCGTCTGCGCGCGCGACTCGGACGGCGCGATGAAGGGGAGCGGCCTGCGGCCGAGGCGGAGGAGGCGATCGTCGTGGAACGCTGCGGGGGCGCGCTCGCGCAGGCGCCGCGCGATCTCCACCATGTTCCCCGTGGACGAGGGCTGCATCCCGGGGCCGAGGCAGGAGAAGTCCACCTCGCGCTCGGCGATCGTCACGGCGCCGCCGTC
>JBJMQK010000197.1:0-2723 GCA_045802735.1 Anaeromyxobacteraceae bacterium
GCCCCTTCACGCTCGCGGAGGCGCTCACGCTCGACGAGGCCGAGCGGCTCGCCGCGAACGACCCGGCGGCGCTCGCCGCGCGCCTCCTGCCGCTCGCGGCGGCCTTGCGCGGCTTCCCCGCCGTGACGCTCGCCGAGGACGAGGCGCGGCACCTGTCGCACGGCCGCCCCGTCCCCATGCCGGCGGTCCCGGCCGGCCTGTGCCGGGCGCTCGACGTCGACGGACGGCTCCTCGCCGTGTGCGAGGGCGCCGCCGGGATCCTGCGGGCGGTGCGCGTCCTCGCGGCCGCGAACCGTTGACGCGCAGCAAGGAATCCTTTATGACCCCGCCTTCCACCGCCGTCCACGGCCGCCTGTGGCGCACGCCTTCGCCCTCGCAGCGGTGACGGATCTACCAAGGGAGCCGCATCTATGGCGATGATCCAGGAGAAGAAGACCGAGCTGGTCTCGAAGTACCGCCGGCACGAGAAGGACACCGGGTCGCCCGAGGTCCAGGTGGCGCTCCTCAGCGAGCGCATCACTTACCTCACCGAGCACTTCAAGACGCACAAGAAGGACCACCACAGCCGCCGCGGCCTCCTGAAGCTCGTCGGCCAGCGGCGCCGGCTCCTCGATTACCTGAAGACGGTCGATCTGAACCGCTACAAGTCGCTCATCGACCAACTCGGCATCCGGAAGTAACCCGGAGCGAGGCGCCTCGGCCGACCGCCGGGGCGCTTTTGCTTCCGGGCGACAGGACGCGCAGCACCCGCGCCAGCGGCGGCCCGGCAGGGCGCCTCGATTTCCGATTGGACCTCCCCTCGCGCGAGGGGACGCGCAATCAGGAACCGAGGCTCCTCGGCGGACGCGCCAGCGACACAGCGCGGCACCTCGAGCCCACCGCCGCCTCCCGCGCGGCAAGGGGCTCCATCCGAAGGAGTTCGCATGAAGGCCATCCAGCAGACTGTGCAGTGCGGCGGCAAGGAGATCCTGCTCGAGACCGGCAAGGTCGCGAAGCAGGCGGACGGATCGGTGTGGGTCCGCATGGGCGACACCATCGTCCTCGTCACCGTGGTCTCGGCGAAGGAGAAGAAGGAAGGCATCGACTTCTTCCCGCTCACCGTCGACTACCAGGAGAAGCTCTTCGCCGCCGGGCAAATCCCGGGCAGCTTCTTCCGCCGCGAGGGGCGCCCGACCGAGAAGGAGACGCTCGTCTCCCGCATCGTCGACCGCTCCTGCCGGCCGCTCTTCCCCGAGGGCTACTCGAACGAGACGCAGATCATCGCGTCGGTGATCTCCTTCGACCAGGAGAACGACGCGGACGTGCTCGCGCTCACCGGCGCATCGACCGCGCTCCAGCTCTCCGACGTCCCCTTCAACGGCCCCATCGCAGGGGTGCGCGTCGGCCGCGTGGGCGGGCAGTTCATCGCGAACCCCACGCTCGCGCAGCGCGCGGAGTCCGACCTCGACGTCATCATGGCCGCGTCGGCGGACGCCATCGTGATGGTGGAGGGCGGCGCCCACGAGGTGTCCGAGCAGGTGATGATCGACGCGCTGCTCTTCGGGCAGGCGGCGGTGAAGGACCTCCTCCAGGCTCAGAAGAGCCTCGCCGAGGCGAAGGGCGCGAAGGCGAAGCGCTCCTTCGACCCGCCGAAGAACGACGTCGACCTGCGCGAGAAGGTGAAGGCGCTCACCTGGGAGAAGGTGCGCCAGGCCTACACGCGCGACGAGAAGCACGATCGCTACGGCCGGCTCTCCGAGGTGAAGAAGGAGCTCATGCAGGGCTTGAAGGAGGAGGCCCAGGGCGACCCCGCGAAGCTCGCCGGGATCGCGCAGCGCGAGAAGGAGATCAAGGGGTACTACGAGGACGTGAAGTACGAGTACATGCGCCGCATGATCACCGACGAGAAGCGGCGCATCGGCGGGCGCGGCGAGCGCGACATCCGCCAGATCACCTGCGAGGTGGGGATGCTGCCCCGCGCGCACGGCTCGGCGCTCTTCACGCGTGGTGAGACGCAGGCGCTCGTCGCGGCGACGCTCGGCACCTCCGAGGACGAGCAGCGCATCGAGCAGCTCACCGGCATGAGCTTCAAGAAGTTCATGCTGCACTACAACTTCCCGCCGTTCTCCGTCGGCGAGGTGAAGTTCCTGCGTAGCCCGGGCCGCCGCGAGATCGGCCACGGCGCGCTCGCCGAGCGCGCGCTGCGCCAGGTGATGCCGCCCGAGGACAAGTTCCCGTACACGGTCCGCGTCGTCTCCGACATCATGGAGTCGAACGGGTCGTCGTCGATGGCCTCGGTGTGCGGCGGCTGTCTCTCGCTCCTCGACGCGGGCGTGCCGCTCAAGGCGCCGGTCGCCGGCATCGCCATGGGCCTCATCAAGGAGGGCGAGAAGATCGCCATCCTCTCCGACATCCTCGGCGACGAGGACCACCTCGGCGACATGGACTTCAAGGTCTGCGGCACCGAGGCCGGCATCACGTCCATCCAGATGGACATCAAGAGTGGCGGCGTGAATCGGGCCATCCTCGAGAAGGCGCTCTCCCAGGCCGCCGAGGGCAGGAAGCACATCCTCGGCGAGATGGTGAAGTCGCTCGCCACGCCCCGCCCCGAGATCAGCCAGTACGCCCCCCGAATCACCACCATCAAGATCCGTCCGGAGCGGATCAAGGACGTCATCGGGCCCGGCGGAAAGGTCATCAAGGACATCACCGCCCGCACCGGCTGCAGCATCAACATCGAGGAT
>JBJMQK010000207.1:0-5186 GCA_045802735.1 Anaeromyxobacteraceae bacterium
CAACCTGGCGACCGTGTACGCGGAGAAGAAGCTCTACCGCGAGGCGCTCGCCGAGTACCTCACCGCGCTCAAGCTGGAGCCGGACAGTCCCACCGCGCACTACAACCTGGCCTGCTTTCTCTCGACGCATGGCGGGGAGATGGCGATCGCCGAGTACAAGGAAGCCATCGAGCTGGATCCCGAGTACCCGGATGCCCACCTCAACCTGGGGCTCTCCTACGCGGACCAGGGGCACATCGACGAGGCGATGAAGGAGCTGCAGACGGCCGTGGAGCTGGACCCCACGGACGCCTTCCCCCGCCACGAGCTGGCCGCCCTGCAGATGGATGAGGGGGACTACCGCTCGGCCATCAACCTGCTCAAGGAAGTGGTGCGGCTGGAGCCGGACAACTTCGAGGCCCAGCTGGACCTGGGCATCTGCTACGCGCAGAAGGGCTTCTACGCCGAGGCCGAGCGCGCCTACGCGCGGGCGAAGGAGCTGTCGCCCGACGACCTCCTGCTGAACTACAACCTCGCGGCGCTCTACGCGCTGTGGGCCAAGCCGGAGTCGGCGCTCGAGGCGCTGCGCCGGGCCGTCGCCGCGGACCCGGCCAAGGTGAAGAGCTGGCTCTCGGCGGACCCGATGTTCGACGGGCTCAAGGGGCGCGCCGAGTTCGAGTCGCTCGTGCAGGCGCCGTAGACGCCCATGGCCGAGCTCGCGTTCTTCCGCCACGGGGAGGAGCTCCTGCGCGTCGCGCTCGCCGACCGCACCACCATCGGCCGCGCGCCGGAGTGCGACGTCTCGCTCCCCGATCCGGCGCTGTCGCGCGTGCACGCCGAGATCGAGCGGCGCGGCGAGGCATACTGGCTCCGCGACCGCTCCGGGCACGGGACGCGCGTCGCCCAGGCCGAGGTCGCGGAGGCTCCCCTCACCGACGGGATCGAGATCGCGCTCGGCGCCTGGCGCGCGCTCTTCCGCGCCGGGCCGGCGGCGGGCGAGGAGGAGGCGACGCGGGTCGGCGGGAGCGCGACGGTGCTGCGCGCGCTCGGCGAGGCGCCCGCGCCGGCGGCGCGCCTGCGCGTGCGCGAGGGCGGCAAGGAGCGCGCGGTGGCGCTCGCCGGCGACGCCGTCAGCGTGGGGAAGGACCCGACGAACGACGTGGTGCTCTCGGACCCCTTCGTCTCGGGCCACCACCTGCGGCTCGAGCGGCGCGGCGGGCGCTGGCGCGTGCGCGACCTCGGCTCGACGAACGGCACCTGCGTGGCGGGCGTGCGCGTCTCGGACGCCGAGCTGCCGCCGGGCGCGGCGGTGACGGTCGGCGACGCCGAGCTCGTGCTCGAGGCCGACCTCGCGCGCCGGCCCGCGGCGGCGTTCGAGGGGATGGTCTCGTCCGAGCCGTCGATGCGGCAGGTGTTCGATCTCGTCGACCGGCTCGCGGACTCGGACGCGGCGGTGACGATCCTCGGCGAGACCGGCACGGGCAAGGAGCTCGTGGCGCGCGCGCTCCACGAGCGCTCGAGCCGCCGCGACTGCCCCTTCATCCCGGTGAACTGCTCGGCGATCGCCGAGACGCTCATCGAGAGCGAGCTGTTCGGGCACGAGAAGGGCGCGTTCTCCGGCGCCGACCGCCTGCGCAAGGGCGCCTTCGAGGAGGCCGACGGCGGCACGCTCTTCCTCGACGAGATCGGGGAGCTGCCGATCGCGCTCCAGCCGAAGCTCCTGCGCGCCCTCGAGCTCGGCGAGGTGAAGCGCGTCGGCGCCACGCGCCCGCTGACGGTGAGCGTGCGCATCGTCGCGGCGACGCACCGCGACCTGCGGGCGCAGGTCCAGGCCGACAAGTTCCGCGAGGATCTCTACTACCGGCTGTGCGTCGTGCCGGTCTCGCTCCCGCCGCTCCGCGCCCGGAGGGGCGACGTGCGCGCGCTCGCCGAGCACTTCCTCGCGCGCGCCGCGCCGCGGGCGCTCGCGCTGCGCTTCTCCGACGAGGCGCTCGCGAAGCTCGAGGCGCACGAGTGGCCGGGAAACGTCCGGCAGCTCCGCAACGTCGTGCAGCGGGCGCTGCTCTTCCGCGGCGAGGGGCTCGAGATCCCGGCCTCGGCGATCACGTTCGACGAGGCGCGCCCCGCGCCGGCGAGGGGCGGCGGCGACGACGTGCTGTTCGTGCGCGGCCTCACGATGGAGGAGATCGAGCGCGAGGCGATCCGCCTCTCGCTGCGGCGCCACCACGGGAAGCGGGCGGCGGTGGTGAAGGAGCTCGGGCTCGCGAAGAGCACCGTCATGAAGCGCATCGCGCAGTGGGGGCTCGCGGCGGAGGGGCGCGACGGCAGCGCCCCGCCCGACGAGGACGAGGAGTAGCCGCGGGCGCCCTTCGACTCCGCGCCCGCTTCGCGGTCGCTCCGCTCACGGCGAACGGATGGCGCGCCGCGGAATCAGTGCAGGCGGTTCGCGAACGGCACGACCCGCATCGGCCCGAGCGCCTCCGACGACAGCTCGACGGCGGACGCGCCGGCGCTCGGCGCGAGGTTCCCGAAGTGGCGCTCGATGGCGTACTCGAGGTCGTGCACCGCCACGAGCACCGGCTTCACGGCGAGGCCGCTCGCGAAGCGCACCTCGTCGATCGCGTCGAGGTTGCGCGGGTCGGTCATCGCGAGCGCGAGCGGGCCGCGGCGCGAGTCGGCGGCGACCGCGAGGGGGAAGACCTGGCGGACGCGGATGAGGCGCTCCGGCACGCGCCGCAGCACCGAGTCCGGGATGAAGCGCCCGCCGATCTCGAAGAGCGGGACCTCGAGCTGGCGGGCGAGGGTCTCGAGGACCTCGCGCTCGCGCAGGAACCCGAGCGCCGCGATGGCCTCGCCGATGCGGCCACCCCAGCGGCGCTGGTGGGCGAGCGCGCTGCGGAGCTGGAACTCGTCCAGGCGACCCTGCTGCACCAGCATCTGACCGAGCGGAACGCGCTGCATCACGGCTGACCCCCTGCGCCCGTCCGAGCGCGTCGGGGCTGGGTGATGCGTTGTGCGTGCCAGACCGTTTCCTGTCGTGGACCGGGGGGTTGGCGGCCGTCTGCGTACCGAGCCCGGGGGGCAAGACCGCGCTGTATCGCGCCCCCGCGGCGGCTCAACCCGGGTGCCAGATCACCCACCGGGGTGGGTCAAACACCCGGATCATTTCTTCCCGGGGGCGGGTCGCTTCTTCTTCTGGGCTGCGGGAGGCGGCGTGAGATCGGCGAGGAGCGCCTTCGCGCGAGCCGCGGCCGACGTGCTCGGATAGCGCTTCTGGACGTCGGCGAGGAGCGCCTTCGCGTCGTCCTGGAGGTCGATCTCGAGCATCGACTCGGCGGTGCGGAGCAGCGCGTCGGGCGCCTTGTCCGAGCGGGGGAAGTTCTGCGCGACCTTCCCGTACTCGAGGATCGCGTCGCGGTGGCGCTTCTCGCCGAACCACAGCTCGCCGAGGCGGAAGTGCGCGTCGGCCGCGCGCGGGTCGGTCGGCCACTTGCGCACGAACTCCTCGTACAGGGCGCGCGCGACGGGGCGATCGCCCTTCGCCTCCTGCGCCCGCGCGAGGTCGAAGAAGGCGACCTTGTCGGCGGGCCGCGCGATCGTCTCGAGGCGCTTCCTGGCCTCGAACTCGTCGAGCGCGCCCGCGCCCTTCAGCGCCGCGAAGCGCGCGTCGCTGTCGGTCTTCGTCTGCGCGAGCGCCTGGTCGAGGACGTCGAGCCGGTGACTCTGCTCCTCGAGGATGCCGCGGAGCCGCGTCACCTCGCCGGCGAGCTTGTCCTGGTTCACCGCCATGTCCGCGCCGGTGCGGTGCGCGGTGGCGTTGAGCTCGTCGATCTTCTTCTGGACCTCGACGATCTTCGCGTCGACCTGCGCGACGCGCTCGCGCACGACGAGCCGCTGCTCGTCGAGGCCCTTCGCCGAGATCCGGCTCTCGCCCTCGAGCCGGTCGATGCGCGCCTCCATCTGCCGCCCGCGCTCGACGGGGACCCAGCAGGCGGACAGCAGCGCCGCACCGGCCGCGGCGATCGCGGCCCGCTTCACCGCCAGGCCTGCTGCTCCGTGGGCGCGCCGAAGAGGCTCGAGGATCCGCCGGCGCCCGCCGGGCGCACGACGCCGCGGCGGTTCTTCGCCCAGCAGGACTCGTTGTTCTCGGTGCAGACCGGCTTCTCCTTGCCGTAGCTCGTGGTGCGGACCGCGCCGCCCTGGAGCCCGAGGTTCACGAGGTACTTCTTCACCGCCTCCGCGCGCCGCTCGCCGAGCTGGATGTTGTACTCGGTCGTGCCGCGCTGGTCGCAGTGCCCCTCGACGAGGATCTGCGCGCCGCGCGCCGCCTTCAGGCAGTCGGCCATCTTGTCGAGCGCGTTCCGCGACGCGTCGTCGAGGTCGGCCTTGTCGAAGCCGAAGTAGACGGCCTTGTCGTCGCCGACGCAGCGCGCGACCGCCTCGGCCGACGCCGCGCCGGAGCTGTCGCTCGACGCGAGGCACTTGCCGCCCTGGCAGCTCTTCCCGGGACCGCACTGCGCGTCCGAGTCGCACTCCGCCTTCGACTGGGCCGCGCCGCAGCGCCCGTTCTCGCACGTGCCGCCGTTGGGGCAGTCGGCGTTCGACTCGCACTCCGGACGCGGCGCGCACTTGTTCTGGCGGCACACGAAGCCGGCCTTGCAGTCGGTATCGGCGCCGCACTCCTGGCACCGCCCCTGGACGCAGATCTTCCCGTAGCCCTGCTGATCCTTGCAGTCGTCGCTCGACTTGCATTCGCCGTTCTTGGGCTTCGACGGGCACCCTGCGAGGACGAGTGCGGAGAGCGACATCGAGAGCAGAAGGACACGGCGCATCTTCATCTCCTCCGGGCGGGCGGGCGGTTGGATGGCGCTTTTGTCCCTCCGATGCGCACACATGTCAAAGAAAAGATGCGCTGCGGCGCTGCGCCCTGGAGCGGTCCCCGGGTCGCAGGCGACCGCCTGCCCGCCCGGAATTCCCTCCCCCGGACGGTGTTGGTAGAGGAGGCGTTCGCCTGGAGCGCGCGGTGGTACGCTCGCTCTCCGCCGTCCACCCCCGTCGAGAGCCGAAAACCTTGCACACTCCCGTCCCGTCCACGCTCCCGACCGCGGTGCCCGTGGCTCCTCCCCCGGCCGCGGCCGCGGAGACTCCGCCGGCCCTCAGCGCGAGGCGCCCCTGGCGCGCGCGCCTGCGGTCGGTCGGGGGGGTGG
>JBJMQK010000104.1:0-8111 GCA_045802735.1 Anaeromyxobacteraceae bacterium
GTCGCGCCGTGGCGCATCGCGGAGCAGGCCGCGGCCGACGCGACGCCGGGCGACTGGTACTCGCTCAGGGCGCAGACCCTGGCCGAGGCGCGCGTGTTCAAGATGGGCGTGTTCGGGGCCGTGAAGGTGAAGGAGGGGGACCCCGACCCGGTTCGCTTCACCGTCCCGTTGCAGGTGGACGCCCAGGAGTCTCGCTTCCACACGATCACCGCCGGTGGCGGCATCGCCGTCGATCAGACGCGCCAGGAGGTCCGCGCGACCACGAGCTACGTCGACCGCGACTTCCGGGGCCAGCTCCGCAAGCTGACGCTCAACGCCATGGCGGGCTACGCGTGGATCCCGACCTTCTACGCGACCTCGGCGTCGGGCGCGCAGAGCGGCGTCGTCGGGAGCGTGAGCGCCGAGCTGGAGCAGCCTCGGTTCTACTTCCGCGACCTTCGCCTGCAGACGCGCGTCGCGCTCGAGCGCGGCCTCGAGCCCGCCTACAGCTACTACGGCGGCCGCGCGCGGGTCGGGGTCGCGTACGCGCCGACGAACCAGCTCACCATCACCCCCTCGTACAACCTCGAGTTCTACCGGCTGCAGTCGGGCGCAGCCCAGATCGGGGGTCCCGCGCCGGCGCTGCTCTTCGGGTGTCCGGAGAACTGCGTCCTGTCCTATGCGGAGGAGCGGATCGAGTGGGACATGCGCGACGACCGGCAGGAGCCGCGCAACGGCGGGTACCTGGCGCTCGCGCTCCAGCAAGGCGGCGGGATCTTCGGCGGCAGCTTCGGGTACTTCCGCGTGGTCCCGGAGGCGCGCGCCTACGCGTCCTTCCTCGAGGAGGACCGGCTCACCCTGGCCGCGCGCGTGCGGCTCGGCACGCTGCTCGCCGGCGGCGACGAGACGTCGAGCCCGATCGTCGCGCGCTTCTACTCCGGCGGGAACGACATGCGCGGCTTCAACAGCCGCAGGCTCTCTCCCCAGTTCGTCGTCCCGCAGACCGGCTCGACGACCCTCGGCTACACCGTCCCCATCGGCGGGAACGGCCTCTTCGAGACGTCCTTCGAGGTGCGCTACGCGGTGACTCGCTCGCTCGTCGTGGCGGCGTTCTTCGACACGGGCTTCGTCACGCGCGAGCGCCTCCGGGCGGCGGCGTTCGCCGACGACCTCTACCTCGCGGTCGGCGCGGGCCTCCGGTACCTGACGCCGGTCGGGCCCATCCGGCTCGACCTCGGCTTCCGCCCCGACGTCGGCCCTCCGCTGCAGCTCGTCCAGGCGCCCGGCAGCACGCTGTCGTTCCCGGCGCGCTCGGGCTGCTTCGGGCTCGGCAGCAGCGGACCCCGCGGCGGCGCCCCGGAGGGACCCTGCGTCGTGCATATCTCGATCGGGGAGGCGTTCTAGATTTCATGGGCGCCTGTCGCGGCGCGGGGAGGGCGCCATGGCACGAGCGGCCGCTGGTCCCGACACGAGGTCCCGTCCCCGCAGGTGGGCGACGAGGCTCGCGGTGGCCGTGCTGTCGCTCGCCGCGCTGGCGGTGGTGCTGGTCCTCGGCGCCCTCGCCCTCGTGGCCACCCCCGCCGGCGGCGAGCGGCTGCGGGCGTTCGTGGTGGAGAAGGCCAATGCGACGATCGAGGGGAAGCTCGCGGCGCGGCGGCTGTCGCTGCGCGGAGGCCACCTCCTCCTCGAGGGCGTGGAGCTCCGCGACCCGGAGGGCGAGCGCGTCGCGAGCGCCTCCGCGCTCGAGGTCCGCCTCCGCCTCGTCCCGCTCGCCCGCAAGCGGATCGAGCTCGCGCTCGTCCGGCTCGACCGGCCCGAGCTGCGCGTCCGCCAGGACGGGAGCGGCGCGTCCAACCTCCAGCGCGCGCTCGCGCCGCGGAACCCGTCGCCCGAGGAGAAAGAGGAGGGCGGGGGGAGCGGCCTCGCGTTCCTCCTCGACGCGCTGCAGATCGATCGCGGGGTCGTCGACCTCGTGCAGCGCTCCGCGGGCGTCTCGCGCCACGTCCACGTGGACGACCTCGGCGCGCGCGGCAGCGCGAGGGCGGTGGGCGGAGCGCTCGCGGCGCGGCTCACGGTGCAGGGCGCGTTCGCGGCGCCCTTCGATGGTCCACTTCGCGTGAACCTCGACGTCGCCGGAGCGGGTGCGCGGAAGGACGCGCGCCTCGAGGTCACCGTCGGCACCGCGAAGCTCGCGGGCGCGGCCCACCTCGACGACGCCGCGCACGCCGCCGTCCGCATCGACTCGCTCGTCCTGCCGCCGGCGATCGCGCGCGCCTTCGCGCCGACCTACCCGCTCCGGGCCGCGGCGTCGCTCTCCGGCGACGTCCGCCGCGACGGCGACGCGCTCTCGTTCGCGCTCGACGCCGGCGCCGGGTCCGCGCGGGCGCGCGTCGAGGGCGACTACGGCCTCGCGTCGAAGCGCACCCGCCGCACGACCGTCACCGTGCGTCACGTGGACCTCGCCGAGCTGGCCGGCGGGCCGCCGTCCGACGTCGCCCTGAGCCTCGTCGCGCAGGGCGGCGGGACGTCGCTCGACGACCTCGACGGGCGCGTCGAGCTGCGCGTGCCGCGCTCGCGCATGGGGCGCGAGGTGATGGGCCCCGTGCACGTCCTCGCCAGCGCGGCCGGTGGCGAGCTCCGGCTGGCGGACGCGCAGGTCCGCGTCCCCGGCGTGCGCGTGGACGCGAAGGGGCGGGCGTCGCGCGCGCGGCTCGACGTCCGCGGCGACGTCGTCGCGAGCGATCTCGCGGCGCTGGGGCGGACGCTCGGGGGGCTCGCGGGGTCGAGCGTCGCGTCGCTCAGGGGCAGCGGGCGGCTCGCGTTCGCCCTCGCGGGCACGGCCGAGCACCCATCGCTCTCGCTGCGCGGCGGCTTCCCCGTCCTCGCGTACGGCGACGCCCGTGTGGATGGGCTGACGGCCGAGGTCGAGGCGCCCGACCTGAAGGTCCCCACCGGCGCGACGGCGCACCTCGCCGCGGCGAAGGTGGCGCTCGCACCGGGGAAGGTGTTCCGCGGGGTGCGCGCCGATCTCGACGGCCGCGGGGGAGAGCTGGCGCTCGACGCCGAGGTGCACGGGTACGCGGAGCTCGCCCTCGCCGCGCGCGCGAAGCTCGCGCGGGGCGGTCGCGCCGGGACGCTCACCGCCCTCTCGCTGCGCTATCCCGAGGCGCGCTGGGGCCTCGAGTCGCCCGTGCGCTTCGAGTCGCGCGAGGGCGCGCTCAAGGTCTCCCCGCTGACGCTGCGCGCCGGCAGCCAGACGATCTCGGCGCGGGTGCAGCGGCGGGGCACGCGGCTCGACGCGGCGGTCGCCCTGCGCGCCGTGGACCTCGCACGGCTCCCGCGGGCGTTCGTGGATCCGGCGCTCGGGCTCGGCGGCCTCCTCGACGTGGACGCCCGCGCGCAGGGCGCCGCCGCGAAGCCGGACGTCGTCGCGAAGGTCGCGCTGCGCGACGGCCGCTTCAGGAAGTATCGCCGGCTCCAGCTCAGCGTCGACGCCTCGTACGCGAGGGACCAGGCGAAGGGCACCGTCGCCGCGGACGGCGAGGGCGTGAAGCTGAGCGGCGTCTTCGACGTGCCGGTGAAGGCGCTCCGGGACGGCCGCTCGCGCCTGCCGGTGAAGGTGGAGCTCACCGTCCCCGAGCTGAGGATCGACGATGCGCTGCGGGAGCTCGGCGCGACCACGCCGCTGTCGGGGCTCGTCTCCGCCCAGGTCTCGCTGCGCGGGACGGCGGGCGACCCGCGGCTCGCGGTCGCCGTGAGGGGGCGTCAGATCCGGATGCGCGACGTCCCCCCCTCCGACCTGGCGCTCGCGCTCGACAGCGCGGACGACGGGCGCCTGCGGGCGCGGCTCGACCTCGCGCTGGAGGGGAAGGAGAGCTTCGCCGAGGTGCGGACGCCGTTCACGCTGGGCGAGCTCTTGCGCAGTCCGCCCGATCGCGAGGCGCTCCTCGCGCGCTCCGTCGCGCTCGAGGCCGACCTCCGCGAGCTCCCGCTGCGGCTCCTCGCGCAGGCGGGCATCGCGAGCAGGCCGGTGGACGGGACCGTGAGCGCGAAGGCGCACCTCGCCGGCCCGCCGCGCGCGCTGCGCGGCCGGCTCGCCGTCGAGGCGAACGGGCTCACGACGCGGCGCCTCGAGCCCGTGGCCGCGCGCCTCCTCCTCGACGTCGGCGACGAGCTGCGCGCCGAGCTCCACGCGGATCAGCAGGGGCGATCGCTCGTCGCGGCGAAGGTCCGCGTCGGCGCGAGCGCCGCGAGCCTCCAGGACGCCGCCGCCCTCGCCGAAGCGCCGCTCTCGGTGGACGCGAACGTCGGCCCGCTGTCGCTGCGCGAGTGGCAGGACGCGCTCCAGCCCGACGACATCGATCCGGCGCACGTGCCGCCGCAGGTCCGCGGGACGCTGGCGGGCCGCCTCACCGCGAGCGGGACGCTCCGCGATCCGCGCGCGGCGCTCCGCGCGACCGTCGACGGCCTCGGCGCCGACAGGTCGCCCGACGGCGCGGTGGAGCTCGCCTTCGATTACCGCGGCGCGCGGGAGAAGCTCGACCTCGTCCTGCGCTCGCCCGGGAAGGGTGAGCTGCGCGCGAGCGCGGCGTCGCGCCTCGACCTCTCCTATCCGGCCGTGAAAGCCGCGAAGCGGCTCGGTGACCTCCCGGTGGAGGCGACGCTCCGGGCGTCCGACTTCGATCCCGGGTTCCTCGCGAACCTCACCGGCGCGTTCGAGAAGCTCGGCGGCCTCGTGTACGCCGACGCGCGGGTGGGCGGCACGGTCGACGCACCATCGGTGAATGGGACGCTCGAGTGGCGGGACGGGCTCGTCTTCACGCACGGCAACGGGGACTTCACGAACATCCACCTCCGCGCGCGCGGCGACAACGACCGGCTCGAGGTCGAGGAGCTCTCGGCGAAGAGCGGGAGCGGCACCGCGAAGCTCGCCGCGCTCGCGACGCGCGCGGGCGGCGGGCGGTTCAAGCTCCACGCCACGGCCGACCTCGACAAGCTGCCCGTCATGTCGGAGGGGCAGGTCACCGCCACGGTGTCGTTCCGCGGCACGGCAGACGGCGACGCCAGCGCCTCCCGCCTCCTCATCCGCGAGCTGCTGATCCCCGAGGCGCACGTGCAGCTCCCCGACGTGCACCGCAAGGACGTCCAGAAGCTGAAGGACCCGCCCGACGTCGTCCTCACGCTGCGCGGGAAGCCGGTGCGCGGCGCGAAGAAGAAGGCGCCGGAGCCGACCCCCGAGACGCTCGCCGTGGCCGGAGGGAGGGGGAGCGGCGCGGCCGGCGCGGTGGACGAGGCCGGCGGCCCGATACGCGTCGTCGTCCGCGTGAACGCGCCGCGGAACCTCTGGATCCAGGGGAACGACGTCAACACCGAGATCGGCCTCTCGGAGGGGTTCCGCGTCGAGTACGCCGGCGCGCCGCGCGTCTCCGGGGACGTGAACGTCATCCGCGGGCGGCTCGACGTCTTCGGGCGCCGCTTCGACCTCCAGCGCGACTCCAAGGTGTCGTTCGCGGGGCCGCCGCTCCTGCCCGACCTCGACGTCACGGCGAAGTACAAGAACGAGGTCGAGCAGGTGACGGTGACGCTCAAGGTGCAGGGGCAGGCGGAGAAGCTCGCGCTGCAGCCCACCTCCGACCCGCCGCTCTCGGAGACCGACATCTACACGCTGCTCGCCACGGGGCACACGTCGCTGCGCCACGGCAGCGGGGCGTCGTCGCCTTCCGGCCAGGCCGCCTCGCTCGTCGGATCGCTGGCGGCGTCGCAGCTGAAGGGCGCGCTCGCGAGCAAGCTGCCGCTCGACGTCATCTCCGTCGAGGCGGGAGACAACGGCCTCGAGGGCTCGAAGCTCGAGGCGGGCACGTACGTGAGCGACCGCTTCTATGTCGGGTTCACGGGCCGGATCGGCGCCGACCCGATGCGCGGCGAGAACTCGAACGAGGTGGACCTCGAGTACCAGCTCTCGAAGCACTGGAGCCTCAACGGCAGCTACGGAGACGCGCGCGCGGGCGGAGCGGGCGTGCTGTGGCGGAAGGATTACTGAGACCTATTTTGCGGCCATTTTCCCGCTGGCTTCCGCACCCTCGGCGCCTTCGCCGTGACGACGCGCGCCGCGCTGCTCGCGGGCGCCGAGGACCTCGCCCCCTTCTGCGGAGCGGCCTTCGGAGCGGCCTTCGTCGGCGGCGCGGGCTTGCCCTTCTCGAACGCCGCGTTCTCGCCGTACTTGCCAACGATGGCCTTCTTCGTGTCGAGGCCCGTCGCCTCGATCACGAAGAGCGGCACGCGGCGGGCGTTCCGGTCGGCGACCCACCTCGTCATCTCGGCGCGTGGGCGTGTGCGGCGCGGGGCCGGTCGCGAAGCGGTCGCGCGAGCGCCCTTCGAGCCGTTCACCGTGAGGAACCTCTCGAGCTCCTGCGCCGCAGCTGCGGCGACATGGTGTGCGATGGCCGGAGCGATCTTGCGCACGGTCTCGGCAATCGCCGCTCTGATGATGCTGTCGATGTTCTTGGTTGCGGGCACCATCGCGCCTCTTTCGGGTATCGTCGGCTGGCCGGACGACTGGAGTTGGCAATTCGATTGCCACATTTTGCCGCCGACCGCAAGGTCCCCGTGACCAATCGCAAGCTGGGCCGCGAGGTCAGCGTGCGTCGAGCACGGCCCGGACGCGTGCCAGCAGCGACGGCGCGGTGAAGGGCTTCGGCAGGAATTCGATACCTGGCTCGAGCACCCGCTTGCCGAGGGCGTCCTGCGTGTACCCCGAGACGTAGAGCACCCGCAGCGACGGATGGCCGCGGCGCAGCTCGTCGGCCAGCGCCCGTCCGTCGATCCCTGGCATGACGACGTCGGTCACGAGGAGCTGGACGCCCGCGACCGCTGCCGCGTCGAGGCGGAGCGCGTCCCGCCCGCTCGCCGCGACGACCACGCGATACCCGCCCGCCCGGAGCGATCGGGCGGTCACGTCCCGGACCTGCGGATCGTCCTCGACCAGGAGGATGGACTCCGTACCCCGCGCGAGCGCCGCGGCGGGTGACGCGACCCCCGCCGAAGGCGCCTCGCTCGTGCGCGGGAAGAAGATCTGGAACGCCGTCCCCTCGCCCGGCGCGCTCGTCAGGTCGATGTGGCCTCCGCTCTGCTCGACGATCCCGTAGACCGTTGCGAGCCCGAGCCCGGTCCCCTCTCCCTTCCGCTTCGTCGTGAAGAACGGCTCGAAGAGGTGTGCCTTCACCTCCGGCGTCATGCCCGTCCCCGAGTCCCGTATGACCAGCTTCACGTAGTCCCCGGGCTCCGCCACCGGGAACCGAGCGAGCTCGTCCGGGCCGACGCGGACGTTGGCGGTCGCGACGTCGAGCCTCCCGCCCCCGGGCATCGCGTCGCGCGCGTTGACGGCCAGGTTCAGGAGGACCTGCTCGACCTGCCCCGGATCGCAGCGCACGGTCCACGGCGCGGGCTCCAGGTTCACGAGGATCTCGACGTCCTCTCCCAGCAGCCGCCCCAGCATCTTGTGGCTGCCTCGCACCACACCGTTGAGATCGAGGGGGACCGGCGCGATGACCTGCTTGCGGGCGAAGGCGAGCAAGCTGCGCGTCAGGTCGGCGGCGCGCTCGCCCGCTGCCCGGATCTCCTCGATCTCCTCCGGCAGCGCCGGCCGGCCGGCGCCCAGGTCCTCCTTCAGCGCGTGAGCACAGCTCAGGATGACCGTGAGCAGGTTGTTGAAGTCGTGCGCGACGCCCCCGGCTACTCGGCCCACCGCCTCCATCTTCTGCGACTGCTGGAGCCGCCACTCGAGCTCGCGCTGCCAGGTGAGATCCTTCGCGATGCCGTAGACGCCGACGACCTTGCCGTCGACGATAATGGGGAGCTTCGTGATGGAGATTTCTACGCGGCGACCGCTCTTGTGCACGATGGCCTCGTCGTAGCTCGTCGCCTTCCCACGGATCGCCGTGAGGAAGTGCTGGTTGGCGCGCTCGCGATGTTCGGGCACGACGAGGGCGGCGAACGGGAGGGCGATCAGCTCATCGATCGTACGTCCGGTGAGCTCTTCGCAGGCAGCGTTCGCGCTCGTGAAGCGACCTCCGACGTCCATCGAATACACCGCGTCGGGGTTGTGCTCGAACAGTGATCGGTACCGCTGCTCA
>JBJMQK010000359.1:0-3302 GCA_045802735.1 Anaeromyxobacteraceae bacterium
ATGGGGACGCTCGCCGCGGGCGTCGCGCACGAGCTCAACAACCCGCTCGCCTACGTGCTCGCCGGGCTCGAGCTGGTGACGCGCGAGGTCGGCGATCTCGTCGCGGAGCTGCCGCCGGGGAGGCTCGCGGAGGTGACGGAGGTGCTCGCCGACGTGCGCGAGGGCAGCGACCGCATCCGCCGCGTGGTGCGCGACCTCAAGACCTTCTCCCGCGGCGACCAGGAGGCGCGCGGCGCGGTGGACGTGCGACGCGTGCTCGAGTCTTCGGTCAACATGGCCTACAACGAGATCCGCCACCGCGCGGCGCTCGTGAAGGACCTCGCGCCCGCGCCGCTCGTCACCGCCAACGAGTCGCGGCTCGGGCAGGTGTTCCTGACCCTCCTCATCAACGCGGCGCAGGCCATCCCCGACGGCGCCGCCGATCGCCACCGGATCCGGGTGGCGACCAGCACCGACGCGGCGGGGCGCGCCATGGTCGAGGTCGCCGACACGGGCGCCGGGATCGCCGCGGAGAACCTCGACCGCATCTTCGAGCCCTTCTACACGACGAAGCCCGTCGGCGTCGGGACCGGGCTCGGCCTGTCGATCTGCCGGAACCTCGTCACCGCGATCGGCGGCGAGATCTCCGTCGAGAGCACGCCCGGGGCGGGCAGCACCTTCCGCGTCACGCTCCCGGCCTGCTGCGCCGGGCAGCACCCGCCGCGGGCACCGGACGCGCGCCCCCTCCCCGCCCGGCGCGGCCGCGTGCTGGTGGTCGACGACGAGCCAGCGGTGGCGAACGCCACCGCGCGCGTGCTCTCGCGCGAGCACGTCGTCCTGACCGAGCACACGGGCCAGGGCGCGCTGCGGCGCCTCGCCGGCGGCGAGCGGTTCGACGTCGTGTTCTGCGACCTGATGATGCCGCAGATGAGCGGCATGGAGCTGTACGAGGCGGTCGCGTCGCTCGACCCGGCGCAGGCCGCGCGCGTCGTGTTCCTCTCCGGCGGCGCGTTCACGGCGTCGGCGAAGGAGTTCCTGGAGCGGGTGCCGAACCCGCGCATCGACAAGCCGTTCGACAGCGAGGCGCTGCGGGCGATGGCGCGGGGGATGGTGCGCCCTGAGCTGTCCGCAGGAGCCGAGCGAGGGGTGCTGACGGGTCCCCCTACAGCATCGCCCTCCGCATGTCCGCCAGCACCTGGGCCAGGAAGCTCGTGAAGCGCGCCGCGAGCGCGCCGTCCACGACGCGGTGGTCGTAGGAGAGCGACAGCGGGAGCACGAGGCGTGGCGCGAAGGCGTGGCCGTCCCAGACCGGCTTCGTGGTGCTGCGCGAGACGCCGAGGATCGCGACCTCGGGGGCGTTGATGATGGGCGTGAAGGCCGTCCCGCCGATGCCGCCGAGGCTCGAGATCGAGAACGTCCCGCCCTGGATGTCCGCGCCCTGGAGCTTGCCGTCGCGCGCCTTCGCGGCGAGCTCGCCGAGCTCCTTCGCCACCTCGAACACGCCCTTCTGGTCGGCGTTCCTGATGACGGGGACGACGAGGCCGTTCGGCGTGTCCGCCGCGAAGCCGATGTGGAAGTAGCGCTTCAGCACGAGGTTGTCGCCGTCGAGGGACGCGTTCACCTCCGGGAAGCGGCGCAGCGCCGAGACGCAGGCCTTCACCAGGAACGCGAGCAGCGTCACCTTCGCGCCGGTCTTGGCGCCCTCCTCGTTGAGCTTCACCCGGAACGCCTCGAGGTCGGTGATGTCCGCCTCGTCGAACTGCGTGACGTGCGGGATCATCACCCAGTTGCGCGCGAGCGCCGGGCCCGAGAGCTTCTGGATGCGGGTGAGCGGGCGCCGCTCGACCGGCCCGAACTTCGCGAAGTCGACCTTGGGCCAGGCGGGGAGATCGAGGCCGACGCCACCGCCGCCGCCACCGCGCGCCGCCACCGGCGTCGCGCTCATGACCTCCTTCACGAACGACTGCACGTCCGCGTGGACGATGCGGCCCTTCGGCCCGGAGCCGGTCACGCGCGTGAGCTCGACGCCCAGCTCCCGCGCGAGCTTCCGCACGGTGGGTGAAGCATGCGCGCGCGCCCCGCCCGTCGGGCCCGGCGGCGACGCGACGGCGGCGGAGGTGGCCTCGCCGCGCGCAGGGGCGCGGTCCTGGGTCGGCCCCTTGTCGCGGGCCGCGCCGGCTTCGCCCTTCGACTCCGCCTCGCCACGCTCGGGGCGAACGGAGGATGGCTTCGGCTCCGCCTCGCCACGCTCGGGCGCTCCTCTCGCCTGGGCCTGCCCGCCCTTCGACTCGGCCTCGCTCCGCTCGGGGCGAGCGGGGGCGCCGTCCTGCGCGCCCGCGGTCTCGAGGAGCAGCACCACCGCGCCCTCGCTCACGCGGTCGCCGGCCTTCACCCGCAGCTCCTTCACCTTGCCCGCGGCGGGCGACGGGACGTCCATCGTCGCCTTGTCGGACTCGAGCGTCACGAGGCCGTCGTCGGCGGCGACCGTGTCGCCCGCCTTCACCAGCACGTCGATGACGGGGACGTCCTTGTAGTCGCCGATCGAGGGCACCTTCACCTCGAGCGTGCCGCCCTTCGACTCCGCTCCGCTGCGCTCAGGGCGAGCGGGAGGAGGCGCCGCGCCTTCGCCCTTCGACTCCGCGGAGGGCTTCGGCTTCGCTGCGCGTGGGGCTGCGCCTTCTCCCTTCGACTCCGCTTCGCGCTCAGGGCGAACGGAGGGGGAACTCGGACTCGCGCCCGCACCTTTCGCCTGCGCACCATCCCCCTTCGCCTGCGCCCCGTTCCCCTTCCCGGCCGCCGCCTCCGCCGCCTCGATCGTGAGCACCACCGATCCCTCGCTCACGCGGTCGCCGACCTTGACCCGCACCTCCTTCACCGTGCCGGCGGCGGGCGAGGGCACGTCCATCGTCGCCTTGTCGGACTCGAGCGTCACGAGCCCGTCCTCGGCCGCGACGGTGTCGCCCGGCTTCACCAGCACGTCGATGACGGGGACGTCCTTGTAGTCGCCGATCGACGGGACCTTCACCTCGATGGTGTTCATGCCTACACCGTCCAGGGCGCCGGCTTCGCGCGGTCGATGGCGTACTTCTCGATGGCCTCGCTCACCTTCTCCATCGGGATCGCCCCGTCGTCGGCGAGCGCCTTCAGCGCGGCGACGGCGACGTGGTGGCGGTCCACCTCGAAGAAGCGCCTGAGCTTCTCGCGCGTGTCGGAGCGGCCGTACCCGTCCGTCCCGAGCACGACGTAGTGCCGCGGGACGTACGGGCGGATCTGCTCGGCGAACGCGCGCATGTAGTCCGTCGCGGCGACGACGGGCCCCGTCG
>JBJMQK010000379.1:0-4056 GCA_045802735.1 Anaeromyxobacteraceae bacterium
CGAGCTTGAGCGCATTCTCGACGCCGATGGAGCCGACGTGGAGCGTCTCGATCGGGTGCTGAAGGTAGTCGACGGGTGAGGCTGGCGAGGCGAAGTCGAGCACCGCGTGGACGGGGCCGTTCACCTCGAGGGGGTCGCAGATGTCGCCTTCGAGGAAGTCGAACCGAGGTTCGCGGCGGAGGTGATGGAGGTTGCGCAGCGTACCCGTGATGAGGCTGTCGATCCCGACGACCGACCACCCCTCCGCGAGGAACCGATCGCAGAGGTGGCTTCCGATGAAGCCGGCGGCGCCGAGAATGACTGCGCGCTGTTCCATGGGGCAGGGTTACTTCTTCACGCTGAGGTCATCAAGCGTCATCTGCCCGGGCAAGTGGTGCTTGTAACGTGAGAGCACCATGTCGATCCCCTGGCGAATGTATTCAGCCACGGGGACCTTCGTGCGGTCGTTGAGTTGCTTCAACTGGTCCGCCTGCTCCGGCGTGATGTAGATGGTCGTCGAGATCTTCTTCCGGGCCATGGCGCCCTGCGAAAGTATGTGACCACCGATATAGTGTCAAACAACGTACGCGCGCCGCTGCGACGGTGGGTCATGGTGGTCACGCTCGGGATCGCCGCGTGCGCCACCTCGCGCGCTCCGCTGCCTGGACGCGAGCCGCCGGCCGAGCCGGTGCTCGCACCTTCGGTGCACGAGCCCCTCCCTGGTGAGGAGCTGAGTGTCCTCGACCTGGATGGGGACGGGGTTCCCGACACCTGGACCTATTCGATCGCGGGGCAAGACGGGGCGCGCGCGGTCGTCCGCCGCGAGCGCGACCTCGACGGCGACGGGCGTACCGACGCCCGGGAAGACCTCGTGGCCGGACGCGTGTCGGTCCGCACGCTCGACCTCGACGGCGACGGCCGGCCCGACCTCGTGTTGCGCTACGACGCGCGCGGGGAACTCACCGTGAAGGAGTACGCCTTCGGCGCCGATGGCCGGCCGCGGGTACGCGCCTTCCACGAGGGTGGCGTGCTCGTGCGCCGCGAGCGCGACCGCGATGGCGACGGCAAGCCGGACGCCTGGGAGAGCTGGGTCGGCGGCGAGCTCGACGAGGTGAGCGCCGCGGGCGAGCCGACCCGCCGGCGACCGGCGCCCGCTCAAAAGTAGGCCTCGACGTGCAGCTCGAGGCCCGCGCCGAGCGTCGCGCGGCCGGACAGGAGCACCGTGCCGCCGACCATCGCCTCCGCCCCGAGCGCGAGGTCGGGGGCGAAGAACCAGTCGATCCCGCCGCCGGTGCGCAGCCTCGCGCCGGCCTCGCTCCCCAGCGCCTCTGGCGCGAGGACCTGCACCGCTGACACGTCCGCGAGCGCGAACGGCCGCAGGGCGCGCTCGGAGAGGGCGAGGCGGAGCCCACCGCCCGCCTCGAGGACGAGGTCCGCGCCGCGGCCCTCGGTCCGCGCGGCGAACGCCCAGCCGACCCGCGCCGTGACGTCGACGCGCTCGGCGATCCACCACGCGGCGCGGAGGGCGATGGGCGTGACGAGCGCCGCCGAACCGCCGGATTGCACTGCCGCGCCGCTCTGGAGTGCGATCGAGCGCGGCGCGGACTGCGCGCGGGCGAGTGCGGGGAGGAGGAGGAAGGCTGCCAGGGCGAAGGTGCGCATGCGGCACGGGCATTGCGAGGTGCGGGCCAGCATGGCGACCGTGAACGCAAGCGCCGCAGCCGCGATCCTCCTCTCCGCCTGCGCCGCCTCCCCCCGCGTCCACCCGCTCGCCGCGGAGGAGATCGAGCGCGGGTACCGCTACCTCGCCGCGAACGACCTCGAGCGCGCCGACGTGGCGTTTGCCCACGCGCTCGAGTTCAACGAGGACATCCCCGAGGCGCTGAACGGCGCCGGCGTGGTGGAGCGCCGCCGCGGGCACGTCGACGGGGCGCGCCGCCGGTTCGAGCACGCGGTCAAGGTCGCTCCGGATTTCGCGGAAGGGCACGTGAACCTCGGCGAGACCGAGCTGGCGCGGGAGCGCGAGGAGGCGGCGGAGGCCGACTTCCGCGCCGCGCTGCGCATCGACCCCGACCTCGTCGTGGCGCGGCTCGACCTCGCGCGCGCCCTGCTGCACCGCGGGCGCCGCGACCCGCGGCAACGAGAGCGGCTCTGGGCGGTGGCGCGCAGCGAGTACCTGCACCTCCTCGAGGCGAGGCCCGACGTCGCCGAGGCGCACCACGACCTCGGCTTCATGGCGTACGAGGCGGGCGCACACGCGGAGGCGCTCGAGCACTACGAGCGCGCGGTGGCGCTCCACCCGGCCTATGCCGAGGCGCTCCACGGCGAGTGCATCGCGCTCGCCCGCCTCGGGCGCTGCGGCGAGGCCGCGCGCGCCTGCCGTCGGTGCCTGGAGGGCTCGCCGGAGTCGGACCGCTGCGGCGCGAGCCTGCGCGCCGCGGTCGCCTGCGAGGGGGCGCGGCCGTGAGCGGGGCGCGGAAAAGGGAACGGCGCCGGATCGTGCGATCCGGCGCCGCTCGAACGGCTCGATCTACGCGCGCGAGGCTACGAGATCGTCCAGGTGTCGCTCCCGCACAGGAGCTTGTTGAGATCGCTCGGGCCCTTCTTCGCCTTGTGGCCCTTGATCTGCTCCCAGTTCAGCTCGTCCGCCGTCGGCCGGCGGATGTCGCGGAAGACGCCGATCGGCGTCGGGAACCCGGGCTTGAGGGACAGGTTCGCGAGCATGAACGCCATCGTCGGGTCGTCGCGCTTGGCGTCGTGCACGAGGATGTCCCCCTCGGTCACGCCGTTCTCGCCGATGACGACGGCCTCGAGCTCCGCGGTCTGCGCGTTGAAGCGGATGCCCCTCTTGTCGTCCTTGCCGTAGACGAGCGGCTTCCCGTGCTCCATGCGGAGCGTCGCGTCGGCCTTGACCGCCTTCTCCGTCATGAACGTGTAGGCGCCGTCGTTGAACACCGGGCAGTTCTGGTAGATCTCGACGTAGGTCGAGCCGGTGTGCTCGGAGGCCGCCTTGAGCGTCGCGCCCATGTGCGCGCCCTCGAGGTCGACGGTGCGGGCGACGAACGTCGCTCCGGCGCCGAGCGCCAGGGCGGGCGGGTTGAACGGCGCGTCGGGCGAGCCGAGCGGCGTCGTCTTCGTCTTCTTGCCGATCTCGGAGGTCGGGGAGACCTGACCCTTGGTGAGGCCGTAGATCCGGTTGTTGAACATCAGGATCTTGAGGTCGAGGTTGCGGCGCATCGCGTGGATGAAGTGGTTGCCGCCGATGGCGAGCGCGTCGCCGTCGCCGGTCACGATCCACACCTGCAGCTCGGGCCGCGAGACCTTGAGGCCCGAGGCGAACGAGGGCGCGCGCCCGTGCAGGGTGTGCATCCCGTAGTTGTTCATGTAGTACGGGAAGCGCGAGCTGCAGCCGATGCCCGAGATGAAGACGATGTTCTCGCGGGCGACGCCCACGGTGGGCATGAGCCGCTGCACCTGGTTGATGATGGAGAAGTCACCGCAGCCGGGGCACCAGCGCGGGTCGATGCCCGACTCGAAGTCCTTCTTCGTGTAGGTCGGGACGGCGGTGGTCGTGGTCGAGCCGTTGTGGCCGTTGGTCGTAGGCATGGTCTTTGGGTTCCTTTTCCTGGCCTTACAGGAGCTCGAGGACCTTCTGCTTGAGCTCGGCGACCTTGATCGGCTTGCCGTTGATCCGGTTGAACTGCACCGGGTCGATGCCCGGGTAGCGCATGCGCAGCACGCTCGCGAGCTGCCCGTCGTTCACCTCGGGCACGAGCACCTGCTTGTACGAGCGCAGCACGGTGCCGAGGTTCTTCGGCATCGGGTTCATCCAGCGCAGGTGCGCGTGGGCGACGCTCTTGCCCTGCGCGCGGAGCGCCTCGGCGGCGGTGCGCACCGAGCCGTAGGTGCCGCCCCAGGAGACGAGGAGCATGTCGCCGTTCGCCGGGCCGTCGAGCTCGACGTCCGGGACGTCCTCGACCACGTTCGCGACCTTCTGCGCGCGGGTCCTCACCATGCTCTCGTGGTTCGACCCGTCGTACGAGACCATGCCGGTGAGCGAGTCCTTCTCGAGGCCGC
>JBJMQK010000392.1:0-8124 GCA_045802735.1 Anaeromyxobacteraceae bacterium
CCCTGAGCGGAGCGCCGCGGAGCGGCGCGGAGCCGAAGGGCCGCATTCACAAACCTCACCGCGGGCCAGATTGGGCCCGCGTCAGGAGACGTGCGTCATGTCGAACAATCTTGGATTGACCGTCCGGCCGGTGACCACCACCTCCCCCGAGGAGGAGAGGCGGGTGGCGGACTGGATCAACTCGCCGGAGTACCGCGAGAAGAACTTCGCCCGCGAGGCGCTCGTCGTGAACCCGGTGCACGCCTGCCAGCCGCTCGGCGCCGAGCTCGCCGCGCATGGCTTCGAGGGCACCCTGCCCTTCGTCCACGGCGCCCAGGGCTGCGCCTCGTACTATCGCTCCACGCTCAACCGGCACTTCCGCGAGCCGGCGCCGGCCGTCTCGGACGCCATGACCGAGGACGGGGCCGTGTTCGGCGGGCAGGCCAACCTGCACGAGGGCCTCGAGAACGCGGTCGCGCTCTACAAGCCGAAGATGATCGCCGTCTTCACCTCCTGCATGCCGGAGGTCATCGGCGACGACCTCACCGCCTTCATCAAGAACGCGCGCCAGAAGGGCCACCTCCCGAAGGAGCTGCCGGTGCCCTTCGCCAACACGCCGAGCTTCAACGGCACGCACACCACCGGCTACGACAGCATGCTGGCGGCGATCCTCGCGAACCTCACCGAGGGCAAGAAGGTCGACGAGCGCTGCACCGGCAAGCTCAACTTCATCGCCGGCTTCGACTGCAACACCGGTAACTACCGCGAGTACAAGCGCATCCTCGAGGCGTTCGGCATCCCGTACACCTTCCTCGCCGACATCTCCGAGACCCTCGACTCGCCGTGCGACGGCACGTACCGCGTCTACCCCGGCGGCACGCCCCTCGCCGAGGCCTCCGATGCGATCAACGGCAAGGCGACGCTCACGGTGGCGGCGTACTCCACCACGAAGACGTTCACGTTCGTGAAGGAGCACTTCAGCGGCAAGCACGCGTCCCTGCCCATGCCCATGGGCATCGCCAAGACGGATGCGTTCATCCTGAAGCTCGCGGAGCTGTTCGACCGCCCCGTGCCGGACAGCCTCAGGGCGGAGCGCGGCCGCGCCGTCGACGCGATGACCGACTCGCAGCAGTACATGCACGGCAAGAAGTTCGCGGTCTACGGCGATCCGGATCAGCTCCTCGGCTACGTGTCGTTCCTGCTCGAGATGGGCGCGGTGCCGTACCACGTCCTCTCCAGCAAGCCCTCCAAGAAGCTGCAGAAGGACCTCCAGGCGCTGCTCGAAGGCTCGCCGTACGGCAAGGCCGGCAAGATCTACATGGGCAAGGACCTGTGGCACCTGCGCAGCCTGCTCATGACGGAGCCGGTCGACGCCATGATCGGGGACACGCACGGCAAGTTCGCCGCGCGCGACGCGAAGATCCCGCTCTTCCGCTTCGGCTTCCCCATCTTCGACCGCGTCAACAAGCACCGCTCGCCGCTCATTGGTTACCAGGGCGTCATCAACATGGTGACCGAGATCTGCAACAAGTTCATCGACATCAAGGACGAGACCTGTGAGGACCGCTTCTTCGAGATGATGCGCTGACGTTCACCTAGCGTCACTCCCGCCCTTCGACTCCGGCCCGCGATGCGGGCCTACGATCAGGGTGAACGGACCGAGACCATGGCGAGACCCGACTACTACGACGCCCCCGACTGCGCCACGCAGGAGAAGGGCGCCCCCAAGTTCTGCAAGAAGTCGGAGCCCGGCGAAGGCACCGAGCGGAGCTGCGCGTACGACGGGGCGCGCGTCGTGCTCATGCCGATCACGGACGCCATCCACCTCGTCCACGGGCCCATCGCCTGCGCCGGAAACTCCTGGGACAACCGGGGCGCGCGCTCCTCCGGCTCCCAGCTCTACCGGCGCGGCTTCACCACCGAGATGCTCCAGAACGACGTCGTGTTCGGGGGCGAGCAGAAGCTGCACCGCGCCATCGTCGAGCTGGCGCCGCGCTACCCGGAGGCGAAGGCCGTCTTCGTGTACGCCACCTGCGTCACCGCGATGACCGGCGACGACGTCGAGGCGGTGTGCCGCGCCGCCGCGAAGGAGGTCTCGATCCCGGTCATCCCGGTGAACACGCCGGGCTTCATCGGCGACAAGAACATCGGCAACCGCCTGGCGGGCGAGATCCTGCTCGAGCACGTGATCGGCACCGCCGAGCCGGCGCGCCTCACCGACTACGACGTGAACCTCATCGGCGAGTACAACATCGCCGGCGACCTGTGGGGGATGCTCCCGCTCTTCGAGCGGCTCGGCATCCGCATCCTCTCGTGCGTGAGCGGCGACGCGCGGTTCGAGGAGCTGCGCTGCGCCCACCGCGCGAAGCTCAACGTCATCATCTGCTCGAAGAGCCTCACGAACCTCGCGCGCAAGAGGAAGAAGCGCTGGGGCATCCCGTACCTCGAGGAGTCGTTCTACGGGATGACCGACACCGCCAAGGCGCTCCGCGACATCGCGCGCGAGCTCGATCTCGTGGTCGGAGGGACGGTGATGAGCGCGCGGGTCGAGGCGCTCGTCGCCGAGGAGGAGGCGCGCTGCACGGCGCGCATCGCCCCGTACCGCGCCCGGCTCGAGGGCAAGCGGGCCGTCCTCTTCACCGGCGGCGTGAAGACCTGGTCGATGGTGAGCGCGCTCGGCGAGCTGGGCGTCGAGATCCTCGCCGCTGGAACGCAGAACTCCACGCTCGAGGACTTCCACCGCATGAAGGCGCTCATGCACCGGGAGGCGCGCATCATCGACGACACGTCGACGGCCGGCCTCCTCGGCGTCATGAAGGAGAAGCTGCCCGACCTCGTCGTGGCCGGCGGCAAGACGAAGTTCCTCGCGCTCAAGACGCGCACGCCCTTCCTCGACATCAACCACGGCCGCTCGCACCCCTACGCCGGGTACGACGGCATGATCACCTTCGCCCGCCAGCTCGACCTCACCGTCAACAACCCGATCTGGCCCGCGCTCGCCGCCCCCGCGCCGTGGGACGCGTCATCCGGGGAGCGCGAGGCGCACCGCGCCGCCGCGGCGGGCCTGCGGGCGAGGCTCGCGACCGAGGACCTCTCCGCCTCGCGCGTCGCGGTGCGGACCAAGGCCGCGACCGTGAACCCGCAGAAGAACTCGCCGGCGCTGGGCGCGACGCTCGCGTACCTCGGCGTCGACGGGATGCTGGGGCTCCTCCACGGCGCGCAGGGCTGCTCGACGTTCATCCGGCTCCAGCTGTCACGGCACTTCAAGGAGTCGATCGCCCTCAACTCCACGTCGATGAGCGAAGACGCGGCGATCTTCGGCGGCTGGGAGAACCTCAAGGCCGGCGTGAAGCGCGTCGTCGAGAAGTTCCACCCCTCCGTCGTCGGCGTCATGACGTCGGGCCTCACCGAGACGATGGGCGACGACGTCGCGAGCGCCATCAAGGGCTTCCGCGCCGAGAACCCCGACCTCGCGGGGACGCCGGTGGTGTGGGCCTCGACCCCCGACTACTGCGGCTCGCTGCAGGAGGGGTACGCGGCGGCGGTCGACGCCCTCGTCTCCACGCTGGCCGAAGGCGGCGAGCGCATCCCGGATCAGGTGAACCTGCTCCCGGGCGCGCACCTCACGCCGGCCGACGTCGAGGAGGTGACGAGGCTCGTCTCCTCGTTCGGCCTCACCGTCGTGACCATCCCCGACATCGCGAACGCGCTCGACGGCCACATCGACGACGAGGTCTCGCCGCTCTCGACGGGCGGCGTCCCGGTCGCCGCCATCCGCGGCGCGGGCCGCAGCGCCGCGACGATCTACGTCGGCGACTCGCTGGCGCGCGCGGCGGGGAGGCTCGAGGAGCGCTTCGGCGTCCCCGCCTACGGCTTCACCTCGCTCACCGGCCTCATCGAGGTCGACGCCCTCGTCGCGACGCTCACCGCCATCACCGGGCGCGCGGCGCCCGCGGAGCTGCGGCGCTGGCGCAGCCGGCTCCTCGACGCGATGGTGGACAGCCACTACCAGTTCGGCTCGAAGAAGGTCGCGCTCGCGCTCGAGGCCGATCACCTGAAGGGCCTCACCCGCTTCCTCGCCGGGATGGGCTGCGAGATCACCGCCGCCCTCTCCGCGACGCGCACCCGCGGGCTCGACGCGCTGCCCTCGAGGAACGTCTTCGTCGGCGACCTCGAGGACCTCGAGATGGCGGCGGAGGGCGCGGACCTCCTCGTCGCCAACTCGAACGGCCGGCAGGCGGCGGCGAAGGCCGGCGTGAAGGCGCACCTCCGCGCCGGGCTCCCCGTCTTCGACCGGCTCGGCGCGCACCAGAAAGTCTGGGTCGGCTACCGCGGGACGCTGAACCTCGTGTTCGAGGTGGCGAACCTCTTCCAGGCGAACGCGACCGAGGCGCAGAAGCTCTCGCACCACGGATAGGGAGACCACGATGAAGATCGCATTCACCAGCACCGACGGGCGGAACATCGACCAGCACTTCGGGACGTCCGCGCACTTCTACGTCTGGGACGTGGGCCCCGAGCGCGCCGAGCTCGTGGGCAAGGTGACGGCGCTCGCGAGCTCCGCCGACGAGGAGGACCGCATCGCGGCGCGCGCCAGCGCGATCGCCGACTGCGCCGTCGTCTACACCGTCCAGATCGGCGGCCCGGCCGCCGCGAAGCTCGTCTCGCGGCGCATCCACCCGATGAAGACCGGGAAGGAGATGGCCATCGACGAGGTGGTGGGAAGGCTGCAGGAGGTGCTGCGCGGGTCGCCGCCGCCGTGGCTGCGCAAGGCGATGGGTCTCGCGGCGCCGCCGGCGCGCGCGGAGGCGGAGGAGGCGTAGCCAACACGAGCACCCGAAGGACCAATCGAGGACGGACATGGCCTACATCACCGGATTGACGCGCGGCAAGAGCGAGTGGACCCCGAAGTTCGTGAAGTCGATCGACCCGGAGCTGTGCATCGGCTGCGGGCGCTGCATCAAGATCTGCGCCCACGGCGTGCTCGCGCCGGCCGAGGTGGACGAGGAGGAGTCGGCCAAGATGTTCGCGGTCGTGTCCTCGGCGGACGATTGCATCGGCTGCGAGGCCTGCGGCCGGACGTGCAAGAAGGAAGCGTTCACCTTCGAGCACCTCCCGGCGTAGGCGAGGCGACCATGGCCCCCCGCGTCCTGCTGCCCATGCTCCCCGAGGACGCGCCCGCGGCCAATTGCCGGCTGGGAGGCGGCTGCGGTCGCTCCTCGAACCCCGGCTCGCATGCGTCCGAGATGGCCGACAAGATCAAGAACCACCCCTGCTACAGCGAGGAGGCGCACCACCACTTCGCCCGCATGCACGTCGCGGTGGCGCCGGCGTGCAACATCCAGTGCAACTACTGCAACCGCAAGTACGACTGCGCGAGCGAGAGCCGGCCCGGCGTCGTGAGCGAGCGGCTCACGCCCGACGAGGCGCTGCGCAAGGTGCTCGCGGTCGCCGCCGAGGTGCCGCAGCTCTCCGTCGTCGGCATCGCCGGCCCGGGCGACCCGCTCGCGAACATCGACCGCACCTTCGCGACGCTCGAGCGCGTGAGGCGCGAGCTGGCCGACCTGCGGCTCTGCGTCTCGACCAACGGCCTCGCGCTGCCGGAGTCCGTCGACCGCCTCGTCGCGCTCGGCGTCGATCACGTGACCGTCACGGTGAACATGCTCGACCCGGCGGTGGGCGAGCGCATCTACCCGTGGATCGTCGTCGACGGCGCGGTCCTCCGCGGCCGCGAGGCGTCGCGCCTCCTCTCGGAGCGGCAGCTCCTCGGGATCGAGCAGCTCGCGGCGCGCGGCGTGCTCGTGAAGGTGAACTCGGTGCTCATCCCCGGCGTGAACGACGCCGACCTCCCCGCGGTGAGCCGCCGCGTGCGCGAGCTCGGCGCCTTCATCCACAACGTGATGCCGCTCATCTCCGCGCCGGAGCACGGCACGCACTACGGCCTCACCGGCCAGCGCGGCCCCACCGCGGCCGAGCTGGAGGCGGTGCAGGAGGCGTGCGCCGGCGGCGCGAAGGTGATGCGCCACTGCCGCCAGTGCCGCGCCGATGCGGTCGGCATGCTGGGCGAGGACCGCGGCCAGGAGTTCACGACGGCCCGCCTCCCGCCGGCGCCGGCGCGGGATGCGAGCGAGGTGCGGCTCGCCCACCGCGCCGCGGTCGAGCGCGTCCGGGAGCAGCTCGCGACGGCCGCCGGCGCAGCCCGCGAGCGCGCCCGCGGCGTGCCGGCCGGCCTCTCCGCGCGCATCGCCGTCGCGACGAAGGGCGAGGGGCTCGTGAACGAGCACTTCGGCCACGCGCGCGAGCTCTCGGTGTACGACGTGACGCGCGACGGGGCGACGCTCGTCGGGATCCGCAAGGTCGAGAATTATTGCCAGGCCGGCGACGGCGACGAGGGCTCGCTCGAGGCGATCCTGCGCGCCGTCTCCGACTGCGCCGCGGTGCTCGTGGCGAAGGTCGGCCGGTGCCCGCGCGAGCGGCTCGCCTCCGCGGGGATCGAGCCGGTGGACCGCCTCGCGTTCGAGCCCATCGAGGCGGCCGCGCTGACCTGGCTCGTCGACCACGCCGAGCGCCTGGCGCGCGGCGAGGTGGCGGTCCATCTCTTGCGGCGGGAGCCGCTCACGACGGCGGCAGCCGCGGCGCTGGAGGTCGCATGATGCTCCTCACCGAACGCATGGCCCGCGCGGAGAACGCCGAGGAGGTGTTCGAGATCTTCGCCGTCCCGTACGACCCTGCGGTCCTGCGCGTCTACCGCCTGCGCCTCCTGCGCACGTTCGGGCTCACCGTCGCGGCGCTCGACCGCAACGCGCCCGGACGGGAGGAGGCCGAGCGGCGGCGGGTCTACGCCGAGGCGCTCGTCGAGGCGCACGACATCTTCGCGCGCCGCCTCGCGCAGCCAGCGTGCGAACGGGAGCCCACTGCGGCCCACGGGTGCGCGGGGTGCGGGGCGCGATGAGCGGCGACGTCATCGTCCGGAGCGCCAACGGCGGCGACCTCGACGCGCTGGTGCGGCTGCTCGGGGTCCTCTTCTCGATCGAGACGGACTTCACGCCCGACCCGAAGCGGCAGCGGCGCGGCCTCGCGCTCATGCTCCAGGACCGCAACCAGCGCATCGCGCTCGTGGCGGAGCGCGCCGGCGCCGTCATCGGGATGGTCACCGCGCAGCTCGTCGTCTCGACCGCGGAGGGCGGCCCCTCGGCGCTCGTCGAGGACCTCGTCGTGGACGCCGCGGAGCGGGGGCGCGGGGTCGGGGGCCGGCTCCTGCGCGAGCTGGAGGCGCGGGCGCGCGTCCTCGGCGCGTCGCGGCTGCAGCTCCTCGCCGACCGCCACAACGCCGAGGCGCTCCGCTTCTACGAGCGCGCGGGGTGGCGTCGGACGCAGCTCGTGTGCTGGCGGCGCGGGGGGCCCTGAGGGCTGCATCCTCGTGTCGCGAAGCGGAGTCGAAGGGCGGAAGACGAGCGCCGCGCGGAGCGCAGGTCGTGTAGCCTTCGACGATGCGCACCGCGCTGCTGCTCGCCGCTCCGCTCCTCCTCGTCGCGACGGCGCTCGCGCTGGCGATCGCGCTCGGCGGCCCATCCGCGCCGCCGCCGCTCGCGAGCATCGCCGCCCCTCTTCGCAGCGTCGACTGGTCCGCCCTGCCGCCGCCGTCCTCCTTCGCGGCGCGCGACGGCGAGCGGCTTGCGTACCGCGCGTACGCGCCGGCGGGCGGCGGCGCCCGGGCCACGGTGGTGCTCATCCACGGCTCGTCGGCGCGCAGCGAGAGCGTCCACCCGCTCGCCCGCGGCCTCGCCCGGGCCGGGTACGCCGTCGTCGTCCCCGACGTGCGCGGCCACGGCGCGTCGGGGCCGAAGGGGCGCGTCCGGTACATCGGCCAGCTCGAGGACGACCTCGAGGATCTGGTGCGGGCGGCGGCGCCCGGGTCGCCGAGGATCCTCGCCGGCTTCTCCTCGGGCGGAGGGTACGCGCTGCGCTTCGCCGGAGGGGCGCGGCAGGCGCTGTTCGATCGCTACGTGCTCCTGTCGCCGTTCCTCGGCCCGCGCGCGCCCACCTACCGGGCCGGGCCCTGGGTCGGGGTCGGGGTGCCGCGCATCGTCGCGCTGACGCTGTTGAACCGCGCCGGGGTGTCGGCCCTGAACGGCCTCCCCGTCA
>JBJMQK010000449.1:0-4099 GCA_045802735.1 Anaeromyxobacteraceae bacterium
GGGGCGGACATGCAGGTCGTGATCACGGGTGGCGCGGGCTTCCTCGGCAGCCGCCTCGCGCGGGAGCTCCTGAACGACTCCGTGCTCGCCGGCCCCGACGGCAAGCCGACCCGCATCGAGAGGATCACCCTGCTCGACGTCGTGCCCGCGCGCGGCTTCGACGACCCGCGCGTCGACGTGCGCGCGGGCGACGTCGCCGACGCGAGCGTCGTGGCGAGCGCCATCACGCCCGAGACGACCTCCATCTTCCACCTCGCGGCCGTGGTGAGCGCGCAGGCCGAGGCGGAGTTCGACCTCGGCATGCGGATCAACTTCGACGCGTCGCGGCTCATCCTCGAGCGCGCCCGGCAGAACGGCAACCGGCCGCGGCTCGTCTTCACGAGCTCTGTCGCGGTCTTCGGAGGGGAGCTGCCGGCGCGCGTGCCCGACGCGATGGCGCTCATGCCGCAGAGCTCGTACGGCACGCAGAAGGCGATGATCGAGCTCCTCGTCAACGACTACAGCCGCAAGGGGTTCGTCGACGGCCGCGCGCTGCGGATGCCGACCATCTCGGTGCGCCCCGGGGCGCCGAACCGCGCCGCGTCGAGCTTCGCGAGCGGGATCGTCCGCGAGCCCCTCGATGGCAAGGAGGCGGTCTGCCCGGTGACGCCCGAGACGGTGATGTGGCTCATGTCGCCGCGGAAGGCGGTCCAGGCGCTCCGGCACGGGCACGACCTCGACGGAGCGGCGCTGGGCGCGACGCGCAGCATCAGCATGCCGGGCCTGTCCATCACCGTACGTGACATGGTGGCAGCCCTCGAGCGGGTGGCCGGCGCAGCGGTGACGAGGCGGATCCGCTGGCAGCTCGACCCGGCGCTCGACCGCATCGTCGCGTCGTGGCCCGGCGACTTCGCCACGGCGCGTGCCGAGGCGCTCGGGTTCGAGCGCGACGCCAGCTTCGACGACGTGGTCCGCGCCTACATGAAAGACGACCAGCCACGACACGCTCCAGCCTGATCAGGAGGCCGCGGGCGCGCGCCCTCCGCCGAGGTAGGCGGCGCGGACCTCCTCGTTGTCGAGGAGCGTGCTCGCGTTTCCCTCGACGGTCAGCGTCCCCGTCTCGAGCACGTATCCGCGGTCCGCGACCGTGAGCGCCATGTGCGCGTTCTGCTCGACGAGCAGGACGGTCGTGCCGCGCTCGCGGATCTTCCGGATGATGGCGAAGAGCTGCTGCACGATGATGGGGGCGAGCCCGAGCGAAGGTTCGTCGAGCAGGAGGAGCTTCGGGGTGGCCATGAGGCCTCGCGCCACGGCGAGCATCTGCTGCTGCCCGCCCGAGAGGCTCCAGCCGAGCGCGGAGGAGAGCCGCTTCAGGTCCGGGAAGAGCGCGAACTGCTGCTCGACCTCCGCCATGAGCTGCGATCGCTTCATGCGGCCGCGGTTCGACGCGCCGAGCATGATGTTCTCGGTGACCGTCAGGCCGGGGAAGATGTGCCGCCCCTCCGGCACGTGTGCGATGCCCCGGCGCACGATGGCCTCGGCGCCGAGCCGGTGGATGGGCGCACCCTCGAGCAGCACCTCGCCGCGGGCGAGGTGGACGAGCGCCGAGATGGTGCGGAGCGTGGTGCTCTTGCCGGCGCCGTTCGCCCCGAGCAGCGTCACGATCTCGCCCTTGTCCACGTGCAGCGACACGCCCTTCAGCGCCTGCACGCTGCCGTAGAAGCTGTCGACGTCGCGCAGCTCAAGCAGCCGCATGACCGGGATCCCCCAGGTAGGCAGCGACGACGTCGGGGTGGCGCAGCACCTCGGCCGGCGTCCCCTCCGCGATCTTCTTCCCGAAGTTGAGGACCGTGATCCTGTCGGAGAGGCTCTCCACCAGCTTCATGTCGTGCTCGATGAGGAAGATCGTGAGCCCGTGCGCGCCGCGGAGCCGCTTCAGGAGCTCGGTGAGCTCCTGCTTCTCCGTCTGGTTCAAGCCGGCCGCGGGCTCGTCGAGGAAGAGCAGCTTCGGGTGACCCGCCAGCGCGCGCGCGATCTCGACGAGGCGCCGGTGGCCGTAGGGGAGGTTCTTCACGATCACCTCCGCCTTGTCCCGCAGCCCCACGAAGTCGAGCGCGGCAAGCGCGCGCTCCCGCAGCGCCGCCTCGCCGCGCGCGATGGGGTTGTGCTCCCGCTGCGCGCCCACCACCACGTTCTCGAGCGTCGACAGCGCCGGGAAGAGGCGAATGTTCTGGAACGTGCGGCCGACGCCCCGCGCCGCCCGCTCGTGCGGGCGCATCGCGGTCACGTCCTCCCCCTCCAAGAAGATGCGGCCGGCGGTCGGCTTGTAGATGCCGTTCAGCACGTTCAGGATCGTGGTCTTCCCCGAGCCGTTCGGGCCGATGAGCGCGTGCACCGTGCCGCGCGCCACCTGGAGATCCACGCCGTCCACGGCCTTGAGCCCGCCGAAGTGCTTCTTCAGGCCCTCGAGCCGCAGGATGGGCGCGGGATCCGACACGGCGATGTCGAGCCGCAGCGCTCGGACGTCGCCGGCGGGTGCGGCGGGTGGCCCCGAGAAGCGGCGCCACGCCGCCGTGACGAGACCCCAGATCCCTTCGGGCATGAAGACCATGATGAGGATGACCGCGAGGCCGTACGCCGCGAGGTAGATCTGCTTCAGGAAGCGCAGCCACTCGGGCAGGAGGATGAGGAGGACGGTGCCGACGCCCGCGCCGAAGGGCGACTGCGACCCGCCGAGCAGCACCATGGTGAGGAACTCGACCGACCGGCCGAAGTTGAAGTTGTCCGGGCTGATGTACGCGAAGCCGGCGGCATACAGCGCGCCCCCCACGCCCGCCAGCGCGGCGCTGAGGGTGAACGCGATGACCTTCACGCGCAGCGTGTGGACGCCCGTCACCTCGGCCGCGAGCTCGTTCTCGCGGACGCCCTTCATCGCGCGCCCGAGTCGCGTGTCGGGGAGCCACCACAGCGCGAGGACGAGCGCGTAGAGCACGGCCGCGCAGAGCAGCAGGTACGCCTTGTCGTCGGAGATGGCGTGGCCGGCGATGGAGGGGCGCTGGATGCCCGCGATCCCGTCGGGGCCGCGCGTGACCTCGACCCAGTTCAGCATCACGAAGTCGAAGATCTGCTGGAAGCTGATGGTGATCATCGCGAGGTAGTGGCCGCCGAGGCGCAGCGTGGTGAGCCCGAGCACGAACCCGAACGCCGCCGCGGCCACGACGCCGAGGCCGAGCGCGACCCAGAAGTTCAGCTCGTACACGACGGTGCCGAGCCCGACGGCGTAGGCGCCGATCCCGAAGAACGCCGCCTGCGCGAGGCTGAACTGGCCGGTGTAGCCGAGCACCACCGCGAGCCCGAGCACCGCGATCGCGAACGTCGCCGCCTGCATGAAGAGGTTGAGCCCGTAGCTGCTCACCTGGTGCACGTACGGCACGAGCGGGAGGAGCAGCACGACGACGAGGAGCGGCACGAGCGGCGCGGGGATCCGCGCGCGCAGGCGGGCGGCGGTCGAGACGGGCGCGGTCGTCTGGTCGCTCATGCCTTCTCCGCGACGCGCTCGCCGAAGATGCCCTGCGGCCTCACCAGCAGGAACACGAACAGCAGGAGGAAACCGAAGGCGTCCTTGTAAGGGACCGAGACGTACGCGGCGGCGAAGCCCTCGACGACGCCGAGGAGCAGGCCGCCGGCGATGGCGCCGTTCACGTCTCCGAAGCCGCCGATGATGGTGGCGGCGAAGGCCTTCAGCGCGATGATCGAGGCCATGCCGGTCGAGACGAAGAGGATCGGGGCGACGAGCACGCCGGCGAGGCCGCCCAGGACCGCGCTGTAGATGAAGGTGAGCGCGATCATGAGCGCCACCGGGATCCCGACGAGGCGCGCCATCTCCTTGTCCTGCGAGGTCGCCTGCAGCTTCTTTCCGAGCAGCGTGTGCTCGAAGAAGAAGTACTGGAAGGCGACGGCGACCACCGTCACGCCGAGGATGACGAGGTACTGGGAGTCGAGAAAGACGCCGCCCACGGTCACGCCCGGAGAGGCGAACACCTTCGCGAGCGGGTGGGGCTGCGGCCCGAAGACCGCCAGCACGGTGTTCTCCATGAAGATGGCGGCGCCGAGCGTGCTG
>JBJMQK010000582.1:0-9241 GCA_045802735.1 Anaeromyxobacteraceae bacterium
CGCGTTCGCGCTCACCGAGACGGTCGTCGGCTCCGACCCGGCCCGGCTCACCACCACCGCCGAGCCGACCGAGGACGGGAAGTACTTCATCCTCAACGGGTCGAAGCTCTGGTGCACGAACGGCACGATCGCCGAGCTGCTCGTGGTGATGGCGAAGAACCCGAAGACCGACGCCATCAGCGCCTTCGTCGTGGAGACGAGCTGGCCGGGCGTCGAGGTCACGCACCGCTGCCGCTTCATGGGCCTGCGCGCGCTCGCCAACGCGACGCTCCAGTTCACGAACGTGCGCGTGCCGCGCGAGAACCTCATCGGCAAGGAGGGCCGCGGCCTCAAGATCGCGCTCACGACGCTCAACACCGGCCGGCTCTCCCTCCCCGCCGCGGTGCTCGGCGGGGCGAAGGTGGCGCTCGAGCTGTGCCGCAAGTGGTGCAAGGCGCGCGTGCAGTGGGGGCAGGAGATCGGCCGCCACGAGGCCATCACGCACAAGCTCGCCGACATGGGCTCCACGGTGTTCGCGATGGAGGCCATCAGCGACCTCGCGCAGGCGCTCGCCGACAAGAAGGGGTACGACATCCGCCTCGAGGCGGCCGCGGCGAAGGAGTGGAACACCGTCCGGACCTGGCACCTCGTCGACGAGACGATGCAGATCCGCGGCGGGCGCGGCTACGAGCGCGAGCAGTCGCTCGCGGCGCGCGGCGAGGCGCCGGTGGGCGTCGAGCGCTGGATGCGCGACACGCGCATCAACATGATCTTCGAGGGCTCGTCGGAGGTGATGCACCTCTTCATGGCCCGCGAGGCCGTGGACAAGCACCTGCAGATCGCCGGGTCGATGATCGACCCGAAGGTCCCGGTGGGGAAGAAGCTCGCGGCGCTCCCGAAGATCGGCGCGTTCTACGTCGTCTGGTACCTCGGGCTGTGGCTGCGCGGGATCTTCGCGCCGCGCTACGGCGCGTTCGGGCGCCTGGCGAGGCACCTCCGCTTCGTGGAGCGCTCGAGCCGCAAGCTCGCGCGCGAGATCTTCCACTCGATGATCGTGTTCCGCGCCGGGGCCGAGAAGCGGCAGGCGTTCCTCTTCCGCATCGTGGACATCGCGAACGAGCTCTTCGCCATCTCCGCGACGGTGGCGCGCGCGCAGGCGCTCGCGGCGGCGGGGAAGCCCGAGGCGGCGCAGGCGATCGCGCTCGCCGAGAACGTGTGCGTGCAGGAGCGGGAGAAGGTGGAGGCGCTCTTCCACGGGCTCTGGCACAACCACGACGTCCTCGCCTACCGCACCGGCCGCGACGTGCTCGCCGGCGAGCACGCCTGGCTCGAGGCGGGCGCGATGGGCCTCGGCGTCACGGTCGAGGAGCTCACCCCGCGGCTGCCGACGCGCGGCGACGTCCCGAAGCCGGAGGCGGTGCGCCGCATGGAGCCCGGCGTGCGGACGCCGGGGGCGATGGTGAGCTGAGCTACTTGACGTCGGGGACGCGACCGGCCACGCGAAGCTCGCGCAGCCGGTCGCGGACGGCGAGCAGCGCGCCAGGTCCTGCGGCCGCCGCCCAGAGCGCCCGCGCCGCAGCCCCCGTCACGCGCGCGAGCTGCTCGCTCGGACGCAGCTCGCCCGCGAGGAAGCACAGCCGGGCGTAGTTCGCGGCGAGCCGGAAGAACCGCGCGGGCGCCGCCGCGATGTAGTCCTGGTCCTCCGAGAGCCGGCGGGCCCAGTAGTCGCGGAGCGGCACCCATTGCCGCGGCGCCGCGCGCGTGAGCTGGGCGCCGGCGTCCTGGAAGTAGATGCGCAGCCCCTCGTTCACGTAGCGCGTCCGGTAGCGCCGCGCGATCGCCTTCCACACGACGTCCTCCGGGACGTGGCGCACGCCGGGCGGCGTGGGGAACGGGAAGTCGCGCATCAACGAGGTGCGGTTGAAGCCCCACTTCTCCGAGTGGATGCCGTAGCGGTAGTCGAGTTCGAGCGCATCGGAGTCGAGCGGGTCGCACGGGAACCGCTCGCCGATGATGCGGCCGTCCGGGTCCAGGCAGAGCCCCGTCACGCCGACGTAGCCGTCGCGCCGGGAGGCGGGGATCGCCTCCCAGTGAAACAACAGGCGCTCCATCGCCCGGGGCACGAAGGCGTCGTCCGAGTCGGCCATGAGGAACAGCGCCCCGCGCGCCGCGCGCACGCCGCGGTTCGTCGCCGCCGCCTTCCCGGCGTTCTCCTGCCACAGGTACCGGATCGCGAAGTCCGCGGCGCGCGCCCACGACGCGACGAGATCGCGGGTCCCGTCGGTCGAGCCGTCGTCCACGACGAGCCACTCGAAGTCCCGGAACGTCTGCGCGACGAGGCTGTCGCGGACGCGGTGCAGGACGTGCGCGCGATCGTACGTTGGCGTGAAAACCGTGAACAACGGCGTTCGCATTGGGCGTCGAGCCCCGCGCGCTGGACGCGCGTCCCCCGTCAGTGATGCGCACGAGACGCCACGCCCTCAAGCTTTGGCGGCGCCGCTCAGTTGAAGTGACGCTCGGGGCTCAGAAACGGAGCGCCGCTGTGACGGGCGGGGAGCCAGGGGCTCGCCCGTTCGCGCCCCGTGTCGGCGCTTCGCATCAGCACTCCGCCGCGTCGCGCAGCTCGCGCCACACGGCCTCGACGTGCCGGCGCTCGGTGCCCTCGGCGCCGATCGAGACGCGGATCATCTGCTTCCCGTGGAGCACGCTCGGCGTGACGTAGGCGCGACCGCCCCCGTTCACGCGCGCGGCGAGCGCGAGGTTGTGGCGCGTCCGCGCCGCCTCGTCGGCCGCGCCCGGCGGCAGGTGGCGCAGGCACACCGTCTGGAGCGGCACCGGCGCGAGGCGCTCCCAGCCGGGCGCGCGGTCCACCTCCGCGGCGAGCCAGCGCGCGTTCTCGAGGTCGCGCCGGAGCCGCGCCTGCAGCGCGTCCACGCCCACGTCGGCGAGGTAGAACCAGAGCTTCAGCGCGCGGAAGCGCCGGCCGAGCGGGATGCCCCAGTCGCGCAGGTTTCGCACCGCGCCGTCCTGCGCCGTCCGGAGGTAGCTCGGGTTCGTGCTCATCACGCGCACGAGGTGCTGGGGGTCCTTCACGTAGTAGGCGCTGAGGTCGAAGCCGGTCCCCATCCACTTGTGCGGGTTCAAGACCAGCGAGTCGGCGCCCTCGATGCCCTCCCACATGGAGCGGCACTCCGGGAGGATCATCGCGGTCCCGGCCATCGCCGCGTCGACGTGGAGCCACAGCCCGTGGCGCCGCGCCAGGGCGGCGACGCCCGCCACCGGGTCGAGCGCCGTCGTCGCCGTCGTGCCCACCGCCGCGACCACCGCGCACGGGCGGCGCCCGGCGCGGAGGTCCTCCGCGATCGCCGCCTCGAGGAGGTCGAGGCGCAGCGCGTACGCGTCGTCCGTGCCGAGGAGCCGCAGGTGCGCCCGACCGAAGCCCGCGAGGAGCGCGGCCTTCTCGACGGACGAGTGCGCCTGCTCCGAGGCGTAGACGACGAGCGGCGCGCCCCCGCCCTGCAGCCCCGCGCCGTTCTGCGCGTACCCGGTGGTGCGCTCGCGCGCGCAGAGGAGCGCGCACAGGGTCGCGGTGGAGGCGGTGTCCTGGATGACGCCGCTCCACTCCCGGGAGAGGCCGAGGAGCTCCCGGAGCCACTCCATCATCACGTCCTCCACCTCCGTCGCCGCCGGGCTCGTCTGCCAGCTCATGGCCTGCGCACCGAGCCCCGCCGTCACGAGGTCGGCGAGCACCGACGCGTACGAGGAGTTCGCGGGGAAGTACGCGAAGAAGGACGGGTGGTTCCAGTGCGTGATGCCGGGGAGGACGGTGCGGTCGAGGGCGTCGATCACCGCCGGGAGCCCACCGCCCTCTCGCGGCGGCTCCTGCGGGAGGCGCGCGCGGATCTCGCCCGGCTCGACGCGGCTCATGACGGGGAGCGCCTCGAGCCGCTCGCGGTAGGCGGCGATCCAGTCGACGAGCGCGTGCCCGAGGCGGCGGAACGTTTCGGAGTCCATGGGGAAGAGTCTCGCGCCGCGGCGCGCGACGCGCCAGCGGTGTGTGCGCCCTTCGACTCCGCCCTGCGGGCTACGCTCAGGGCGAACGGAGGGAACCTTCGACTCCGCCCTGCGGGCGATCGGACGGTGGCGGTCGGGCCGACACGGGCCTAGACCCGGAGGATGCCCCCAGCCTCCTTCTCCTCACCTTCCGTGCGCCCCGCGGCGCTCGCGGCGGCGCTCGCCGCGGCGCTCACCGCCTGCGCGTCGCGCCCCGCGTGCCCCGACCAGCACCTGCCGCCGCCCGCCGTCGCGGGGCCGTGGACGAGCGCCGTCGGCCGCGATCACCCGCTCGTCGGGCAGGTCTACGAGGTCCGCTCGAAGCGCTTCGTCGAGGCCGCCGCGCTCGAGGCCGCCGTCGCCGGCGCGCACTTCGTGCTCCTCGGCGAGACGCACGACAACCCCGACCACCACCGCCTGCAGGCGCGCCTCGTCCGCGCCGCGGCGGCGAACGGGCGGCGCCCCGCGCTCGCCTTCGAGATGCTCGACACGAGCCAGCAGGCGGCGGTGGACGCCGCGGTCGCCTCCCCGGACCGCACCGCCGACAGCGTGGCCCTCGCGGTGGCATGGGCGAAGAGCGGCTGGCCCGCGTTCGACCTCTACCGGCCGATCTTCGCCGCCGGCCTCGAGGCCCGGCTCCCGCTCGTCGCGGCGAACCTGCCGCGCAAGGTGGTGCGCCAGGCGGTCGAGAGCGGCGAGTCGGCGCTGCCGGCGGCGCTCCGGGAACGGCTCGCCCGCGAGCCGCCGCTCGCGCCCGCCGAACGCGACGCGCTCCGCAAGGAGATGGGCGAGTCGCACTGCGGGAAGCTCCCCGACGAGATGTTCGACCCGCTCATCCTCGCCCAGCGCGCGCGCGACGCCGAGATGGCGGAGCGGCTCGTGCGCGCCGACGCCGGGCAGGGCGCGATCCTCATCGCCGGCGCGGGCCACGTCCGCAACGACCGCGGCGTGCCCGCCCACCTCGCGCGCGACCCGCAGGCGAAGGCGTCGGTCGCGGTCGCGTTCCTCGAGGCGCGCCCCGAGCGCTGCACCGCGGCCGACTACGCGGAGGACCTCGACGTGAAGGCCCTCCCCTTCGACTACGTCGTCTTCACGCCGGGCGCGGAGCGGGAGGATCCGTGCAAGGCGATGAAGGTGCCGAAGCACCCGCCGCCGCGCGCCGAGCCGCCCGCGACGGGGACGGCGCTGTGACGGTGAGCGAAGCGTCGGAGAGCGCCCACGCCACGACCACGCCACCGCGCGGCACCCGCACCGCGGCGCCCGGCGTGAGCACGTGATCGACGAGATCGCCCTGCTGCGTCACCACGATCGTCCCCGACTGCGCCTCGAGGACGAGGCCGCTGGCGCGCGGGCGGAGCCGCACGGTCTCGTCGCGGCGGAGCGCGAGGCGCCCCTCGCCAGGGGTGGTGGGAGCGGCGCGGACGCGGGAGAGCCAGGCGAGCGCGGTCATGGCATGCTCCCGGCGGCGGCGAGCTGGACCTGGGCGACGCTGTCTGCGGTGCGCCCGATCGCGTGCAGCTGCGACGCGGGCCAGGCGACGCCTGCGATGAAGAGCGTCCAGAGGAGGACCCACGCTGCCGCGAACGCGGCGGCGTGCGCGGCGTGACGGCGCGCCACGACCCAGGAGGGCGAGGCGAAGAGAGCTTCGGCAGGCGACCTCATCGTTCGATCCTTTCGTGCGGGCCGGTGCGTGAACACCATCGGTGCGTCGGCCACGAGGAGAGAGTTAGCGATGGCGAAGGGAGCGATGAAGGCGCAGGCGAGCGCTGCCCCCGCGCAAATCCGCGCGGGGTTGGACTGGGGCCACCTGCGCTTCTTCCTCGAGCTGGCGCGCGGCGGGAGCCTCGGGCGCGCGGCGCAGCGGCTCGGCGTCGATCGCAACACGGTCGCGCGGCGGATGGCGGCGCTCGAGGAGGAGCTCGGGCTCGCGCTGTTCGAGCGCGGGCCGCAGGGCTGGAAGCGCACCGCGGCGGGCGACGAGCTCGCCGAGCTCGCCATGCGCGTCGAGGAGGACGTGCTCACGCTGGCGCGCCACGCGGAGGCGCGCGACCGCGCCGTCACCGGCAGCGTCCGCCTCACGACCGCGACGCACATCGCGGCGTCGCTGCTCGCGCCCGCGCTGCCGCTCCTCTCCGAGCGGCACCCGGGGATCGTGCTCGAGATCGCCGCCGACCAGCGGACCTTCGACCTCACCCGGCGCGAGGCCGACCTCGCCGTGCGCATGGGGCGGCCGCGCGACGCCGGCCTCGTGACGCGCAAGCTCTCGAGCGTGGGCTACGGGCTCTATGCCGGGCGCGGCTATGCCGGGAAGCGCAGCGGACCGGTCGACTTCAGCGCCGACGCCTTCGTGACGTTCGACGAGAGCCTCGCCGGCGTCCCGCAGGAGCGCTGGCTCGAGCGCGTCGCGCCGGAGCGGCGCATCGTGTTCCGCAGCAACAGCACCGCCACGCTCCAGGCCGCGGCGCGCGCCGGGCTCGGCATCGCCGTGCTGCCCTGCTTCCTGGCGGAGACCGACCCCGCGCTGGTGCGGCTCGAGGGCCCGCGGCCGGTCGACCACGAGCTGTGGCTGCTCGTGCACGGCGACCTGCGCCGCACGCCGCGCGTCCGCGCCGTCATCGAGTGGGTGGACGCGGTGGTGGAGCGGGCGCGCCCGGTGCTCTGCGCGCCGTAGGCGTCACAGCGGCAGGCGCAGCGCCAGCCCGAAGACGATGTCCGGCGCGTTCGAATCGTAGAACCAGCTCGGGCCGCCGCTGCCCGTCCGGGCGCCTGGTGTGAAGTCCTCGGAGAACCAGAACGTCACCGGCCCGCGGCGGATCCCGCCGCTGATCTGGTTGTGCCAGCGCAGCGCCGCGAACGTCGCGGTCGAGGGCACCTCGTACGGTGCGTCCGCGGCGGGCTTCCAGCCGCCCTCGAACACGGGCGACACGACCCGGTCCTCGAGGATGAACCCCGTCCCCCATGCCACCGCGGCGAGCGACAGCTCACCCGTCGCGTGCCAGCGCCGTGGCTGCAGCGCGAACCCGTCCGGCAGCCCGCCCCACGCCGAGCCCGCGGCGAGCGCGTGGAGCGTGAGCCAGGAGGTGAGCTCCGCCGTCCCGAGGAGCGCGAGCGCCGCGTCGGGCGCCCCGGAGCCGCCGAGGCTCGCGAGGCTGCCGACGGGCAGCTTCAGGTCGACCCGCGCCGAGACGCCCCAGCGCGAGGCCGCCCCCCGGACCGACGTGCCGCCCGCGGCGAGGAGCACCTGGTTCTGGAGCGCGACGTCGCCGGGCGCGACGCGGCCGCGCTCGAGCGCGACGAGCGTCGGGCCGCCCTGCTCGCGCAGCAGCACGTGCACCGCGTCGCGGCCGAAGAGCTGGCGCTCGAAGTTCGTGTAGTGGCCGAGGCGGTGCCACCACTCGACGAGCCCGTCGGTGTAGCCGCCCCACTGCGCGGAGAGCCGGCCCGCCACGGTCGTCGAGACGCGGGCGAGGAGCGGCGAGGCGCCGAGGCCGGCCCAAGGCACCGTCACCGCGAGCTGGAGCGTGTCGACCTGCTCGTCGGTGCGGAGCTGCACGACGCGGTCGCCGCGGACGAGCGTCGTGGGGGTGCTCCACTCGTTCGCGAGCGCCCAGCGCAGGTCCAGCGCCAGCGGCCCCGGCGCGCGCGCGTCGGCGGCCGTGACGTCGAGGAAGAGCTGGCGGAGGGTGGCCGGCGTCCCGACGCCGAGGGGCGCGTCGAGCGGCGCGGCGGTGGCGACGAGGAGCGCGAGCAGCGGGGCAGCGGCCACGGCTCTTCATACCACTGACCGCATGCAGCCAAGGCGCTCGGTGGCCCGCCCGCCTGAACGTCCATGCACCCCCACCGGAGTCGCCTGCACGCCTGCTGCCGATCGTCGGAGCGGACCGTACTCCTGCGCACATTCTCCCTGCTTCACGGTCAGTGAAGGCGCCTCCCGCGCCGGCACGGGCCGGATCCGGCAGGGCGGCAACGAGGAGGAGGACACATGGTGTTTCTGCCCTGGAAGACGTCGAAGAAGAGGCTGCGCGAGGCCGAGCGCGCGCGGCAGAACCGCATCGAGGTGGTGAAGGCCCACTCGCAGGGCCAGGTGAGCCGGCGCGACCTCATCAAGATGGGCGTGCTCACGGCCGGAGGCGCGCTGGTGCTGAAGAACGGGCTCAGCCCGTTCGCGCCGAGCGCCTACGCCGAGGTGCCGACCGGCACGCCGCCGAGCCCCATCCCGAGGGGCATCGCCTTCACCCAGGCCATGCCGCGGCTGCAGGTGCTCGATCGCTATCCGGTCGTCCGGCGCCCGCGCGACCCGCTGCTCGATCCGCTGATCAACGCCGACGAGACCGACGACGTCGGCCAGTGCGACCACATGCAGGGGCCCGCCGCCGCCTGCCACGCGACGCAGTCGAAGACGGCTGTGCAGGGATCGGTGCAGGGCCCGCGCGAGGGGCGCCCGCCGGGCGACCTGTGGTCGCACCAGCGCTGGAGCGAGTTCTTCCCGAAGGTGGCGATGGACGTCAGCGTGGAGCCGCTCCACGCCGGGTTCCGCTTCCACCCGGCGCTCCCCGAGATCCGCGCCGACAAGGTGTGGACCTGGAACGGGACGCTGCCGCCGCCGCTCGTCCTCGCGCGCTACGGCGAGCCCATCCTGTACCGGAACCACAACCGGCTGCCGAACTCGAACGCCGAGAACGGCGGGTTCGGCCGCAACACCATCACGACGCACTGGCACAACGGGCACACGCCGGCGGAGTCGGACGGGTTCGCGACCGCCTTCTTCTACCCGGGCCAGTACTACGACTACCGCTGGCCAATCACGCTCGCGGGGCACGCCAGCATCAACACCGACGCCAGCGATCCGCGCGCCGGCGCGCCCGACGATAACGGCGGCAGCACGAACGTGCGCGGCGACTGGCGCGAGATCGAGAGCACGATGTGGTTCCACGACCACATGCTCGATTTCACCGCCCAGAACGTCTACAAGGGCAACGCCGCCATGTTCAACCTCGCCTCGGCCCGCGATCGCGGCGACGAGTCGATCAATGACGGCGTGAACCTGCAGCTGCCGTCGGGCTCGTCGAACGGCAAGGGGTGGGCGAACCTCGACTACGACGTGAACCTCATGGTCGCCGAGAAGGCGCTCGATCCCAGCGGGCAGATGTACTTCGACATCTTCCAGCTCGACGGATTCGTCGGCGACATGATGACGGTGAACTTCGCC
>JBJMQK010000646.1:0-3034 GCA_045802735.1 Anaeromyxobacteraceae bacterium
CGCCGCGACGAAGTCGACCTCGCCGCGCGTCCCCGGAGCGACGGCGCTGCGCCCCCCCAGGAAGTCGACGATGCGATCGGTCTCGGACATGGCCACGCGTGGGCGGCGCTCCTGCGCCACCTGACCCATCATAGCGCGCCAGATGGCCGGCCGCCATCAGCCTCTCAGCTGCCGAACGGTCCCCCCGCGACGGCCCGGCCCACGAGCAGCCCGAGCCACCCGGCGACGAGGCAGCCGCCGACGGTGAGGCCCACGTTGAGGAAGGCGAGGTACCAGGTCCCCTGCGAGGCGAGCCTGAGCGTCTCGTAGTTGAACGACGAGTACGTGGTGTACCCGCCCATGATCCCGGTCGCGAGGAAGAGCCGCAGCTCGACCGAGATCGCCCCCGTCGCGGCGGCCAGCTCCATCACGACCGCGATGAGGAACGACCCCGTCACGTTGATGAGGATGGTGCCGCGCGGGAAGTCCGCGCCGAACGCGTCCGTGACCCACGACGCGAGCAGGTAGCGCGCGCCCGACCCGAGCGCGCCGCCGAGGCAGACGATGAGGAGGCGGAGCACCGGCGAGGCATAGCACGTCACGGCGTGCGCGGAAGCACGTCCGCGAACAGGTCCCCGTGCGCGGAAACCCGCGCGAGCACGTCGGCGGGACCGAAGCGGAGCGCGGTCGCCTCGCCGCGCGCCACCGCGCGCTCGATCTCGTTCCAGGCGAGCGGCGTCGAGGCGAGCGGCACCGGGCCGGCGCGGAGCGAGTAGGGCGACACCGTGGAGAGGCCGGGCGCGTTCTGGCGCCAGTCGAGGTAGACGCGGCCGGCTCGCTCGGCGCGGCGCGGTCGATCCGTGAACAGCGCCGGGTACGCGGCGGCGAGGTCGCGCGCCAGCGCCCGCGCGAGCCCCTTCGAGGCCTCGAACGTCGCGTCGGCGTCGAGCGGCGCGAACAGGTGCAGGCCGTACATCCCGGAGGTCTTCGGGAACGCAGCGAGGCCCGCCGCGGCGAGCGCGTCGCGCGCGACGAGCGCGGCGCGGCCCGCGGCGAGGAGCCCTGCCGGCGGCGCGGGATCGAGGTCCACGACGAGCGCGGTGGGGCGCTCGGGCGCGCGCGCCAGCGCGAGGAACGGGTGCAGCTCGATCGCGCCGGTGTTGGCGATCCAGAGGAGGGAGGGGAGGTCGTCGCAGAGGCAGTACCGGATGGTGGGGTGGACGGGGGGACCGACACCGCGTCGCGTCGTCCGCGCCGGCAGCTCGGCGATGGGCAGCCAGTCCGGCTTCCCCGGCGGGCAGTTCGACTGGAACCAGCCAGGGCCGTCGACGCCGTCGGGATAGCGCGCGAGCGTGAGCGCGCGGCCCGCGAGGTGAGGGAGCAGCGCGGGCGCGACGGCGCGGTAGTACGCGATGAGGTCACCCTTCGTGAAGAGCGGCGCCGGCCACAGCGGCTTCGCGAGGTTCGTGAGCTTCACCTCGCGCGTCATCGCGGCAGGAGCTCCGCCGGGAGCTCGGGCGGCGCGAGCGCGAGCTGGTCGAACGTGCAGGAGCGGGGCTCGCGATCGGGGCGCCAGCGCACGAAGCGCGCCGGATGCCGGAAGCGGCCGGCGTCGAGCTGGTCGTACGCCACCTCGCAGACGCGCGCCGGCGCGACCGCCGTCCAGTCCTGCGCCATCGCCGCGGGATCCCAGCGCCCGGCCGAGCCCCGGAGCCGGCCCACCGGGCTCGGGCCGACGTTGAAGCCGCGCTCCCAGGGGTGGCCGGCGAGCGGGACGGCGTCGGGCGCGAGCAGGTCGTGGAGCGCGGCGCGCGCGCGGTCGGGGAAGCTCGAGGCGACGCCGACGTGCACGAGCGCGGCGCCGTCGTAGAGGCCGAGCAGGAGCGACGCCACGAGCGGCGCGTCGGCGTAGAGGCGGAACCCGCCCACGACGCACTCGGCGGTGCGCTCGCGCTTCACCTTCACCCAGCCGCGGCGGCCCGGCTCGTACGCACCGTCGAGCCGCTTCGCGACGACGCCGTCGAGCCCGCGGCCGACGAAGCGGTCGAGCCAGCGCTGCGCGACGGCGAGGTCGCGCGTCGCGGGCGTGAGGACGAGCGGCGCGCGCGCGCCGTCGAGCAGCGCCTCGGCGCGCGCGCGGCGCTCGGCGAGCGGGTGCGACGCGAGCTCCTCCGCGCCGACGGCGAGGAGGTCGAACGCGACGAGCGCGGCCGGCGTCTCGCGCGCGAGGCGCTCCACGCGCGAGGTGGCCGGGTGGAGCCGCGACAGCAGCGCCGCGAAGTCGAACCCGCCCGCGCCCGCCACGACGATCTCGCCGTCGAGGACGGCGTCGCCGAGTGGCGCGAGCGCGGCGACGATCTCCGGGAAGTAGCGCGCGAACGGCCGGCCGTGCCGGCTGCGCAGGTCCACCGCGCCGCGCGAGATGGTTGCCACGCAGCGAAACCCGTCCCACTTCGGCTCGTACAGGAAGCCCCCCGACGGCAGCTCGCGGGCGAGGCGGGCGAGCATGGGCGTGAACGCGTCCGCGGGGCGCACGCAGGGATCTTAACGCTCGGCGCGTCCTCGCTCCCACGCCGTAGGCCGGACGCGGGTGCCGCGCGGCGCTGAACTGACGGTCGATGCCCACCGCAACCATCCGTCAACCCCCGATCGGCGGTTGCGCGGCCGCGCGCAGCCGTGGCGAAGTTCGCGTTCCGTCGCAGTCCACGTCTTCACGACACGCACGAGGGGGACATCCATGAGGAGAGAAGCTCTGTTGTCGGCAGCGTTCGCGGTGCTGTTCGCCGCTTCACCGGGCACCGCAGGCGCCCAGTCGTGGAACCACGACCCAGCGTCCACCGTAGGTCCACCGGCCTGGGGCGACGTCGCGGTCCCGTTCGGCACCTGCGGGACGGCGGCGAAGGGCGACGTCGGCGTGCGCCAGTCGCCGATCGACATCGTCGGCGCCGTTCCGGCCGCGATCTTCCCGCCGCTGTTCGCGTACAAGGCCATGCCGTTCACGATCGAGAACACGGGCCACGTCATCGAGGTGCCCGCCGCGCCGGGCAGCAAGGTG
>JBJMQK010000045.1:0-2800 GCA_045802735.1 Anaeromyxobacteraceae bacterium
GACACGTACTGCAGCCCGGCGTCGTTCACGAGGATGTCGAGGCTCCCGAAGCGCGCCGCGCAGGCGTCGAGCGCGGCGGTGAGCTCCGCCTCCTTCGTCACGTCGCAGGGCGCGGAGAGCGCCTCGCGCCCCTCCCCCGCGAGCTTCTCCGCCTCGGCGCGCACCGCGTCGCCGCGGAGGTCGGACAGCGCGACCTTCGCCCCCTCCTCCGCGAGCGCCCGCGCGATCCCGAGCCCGATCCCGCTCGCCGCGCCGGTGACGAACGCGACCTTCCCATCCAGCAATCCCATGCGCGCCTCCCTCAGAACGGGAACTTCCTCGCGAGCGCGATCGCCTCCCCCACGAACCCGCGGCGGAAGGCGAGCACGCCGACCACGAACACGACGCCGGTGATGACGGTCACCCACGAGCCGAAGCCGGACAGGTAGTTCTGGAGCACGAGTACGATGAGCGCGCCGACCGAGGGCCCCATCACCGTGCCCATCCCGCCGAGGAGCGTCATGAGCACCACCTCGCCCGACATGTGCCAGTGCACGTCGGTGAGCGTCTCCGCCTGGAACACGAGCGTCTTCGTGGCTCCCGCCAGCCCGGAGAGCCCCGCGGAGATGATGAACGCGACGAGCTTGTAGCGGTCGACGTCGTAGCCGAGCGACAGCGCGCGCGGCTCGTTCTCGCGGATCGAGCGCAGCACGTGCCCGAACGGCGAGTGGATGGTGCGGTAGACCACCCAGAAGCCGAACAGGAACACCGCATACACGAAGTAGTACATCGCGTAGCTGTTCCCGAGGTCCACGAGGCCGAGCAGGCGTCCGCGCGGGATGCCCTGCAGGCCGTCATCACCTCCGGTGAACGGCATCTGCACCGCGAGGAAGTAGATCACCTGCGACAGCCCGAGGGTGATCATCGCGAAGTAGATGCCGGCGCGGCGGATGGCGAGGCCGCCGAAGATCGCGCCGAGGAGCGTCGCGAACGCGGTGCCGGCGAGGAGGCCGAGCTCGGTGGGGAGCCCCCACACCTTCACCGCCTGGCCCGTCACGTACCCGGCGGCCCCGAGGAACGCGGCGTGGCCGAAGGAGAGGAGCCCGGTGTAGCCGAGGAGCAGGTTGAACGCGCTCGCGAACAGCGCGAGGCAGAGCACGTTCATGAGGAACACCGGGTACACGACGTACGGCAGCGCGAGCCCGGCGACCACCATCGCGCCGAAGGCGAGCCGCACGCGCGCGGGGCTCCAGCCGATGGTGCCGCCGGCCCGGAGCGTGCCGGCGGGCGCGCCCTCCTCGCGGCGCGCCGGCGAGGGCGACGGGCCGCCGCTCACCGCGTCCTCCCGAAGAGCCCGGCGGGGCGGACGAGCAGCACGATCGCCATCACGAAGAAGACCACCACCGACGCCGCCGGCGGGTAGAAGTACTTCGTCAGCCCCTCGACGATCCCGAGCCCGAGCCCGGTGACGATGGAGCCGAGGATCGAGCCCATGCCGCCGATCACCACGACGGCGAAGACGACGATGATGAGGTTCGACCCCATCGCCGGCGACACCTGGTAGACGGGCGCCGCCATGACGCCGGCGAACGCCGCCAGCGCCGCCCCGAAGCCGTAGGTGATCGTCCGCATGAGCGGCACGTTGATCCCGAACGCCTGGACGAGGCGCGGGTTCTCGGTGCCCGCGCGCAGGTAGCTGCCGAGCCGCGTGCGCTCGATGACGAGCCAGCACCCGGCGCAGACGACGACCGACACGACGACGACCCAGGCGCGGTACTGCGGCAGGTACATGAAGGGCAGCCGCACCCCGCCCTGCAGCAGCTCGGGGACGGGATACGGGCTGCCCGAGTTGCCGTACCGCTCGTGGAAGAGCCCCTCGATGATGAGCGTGAGCCCGAAGGTGAGGAGCAGGCCGTACACGTTGTCGAGCCCGTACAGCCGGCGCAGCATCGTGCGCTCGATGACGACGCCGGCGAGCCCGACGGCCAGCGGCGCGAGGACGAGCGCCGGCCAGTAGCCGATCCCGAACGCGTCGAGCGCGATCCACGCGGCGAACGCACCCGCCATGTAGAGCGCGCCGTGCGCGAAGTTCACGATGTCGAGCAGGCCGAAGATCACGGCAAGCCCGAGGCTGAGCATCGCGTAGAAGGCGCCGTTGACCAGCCCCAGCATCAGCTGGCCGAGGAAGGCCTGGTGGGGGATTCCGAAGATTTCCATGGAGGGCGGGTTGCAGGCCGGGGCGCGCGCTGCACGCCCCGGCGGTTTTCAGCTTACTTCTTCAGCAGCGAGCACTTCGACTCGGCCACCGTCGTGAACGCCTGGTCGCCGGGCACCTTGGCCACGAGCTTGTAGTAGTCCCACGGCGTGGTCGATTCCTTGGGGCTCTTCACCTGGAACAGGAACATGTCGTGGATCATGCGGCCGTCGCCGCGCACCGCGCCGTTCTTCTGGTAGAAGTCGTTGTACTTCATCGACTTGAGTTCGCCCATGACCTTGTCGCTGTCGGTGGTGCCGACCTTCTGCACCGCCTTCAGGTAGTTCATGGTCGCCGAGTAGTCGGCGGCGTGCAGGCTGGAAGGCATGCGCTTGAACTTGTCGAAGAAGCGCTTGGCGAACTTGCGCGACTCGTCGTCCTGGTTCCAGTACCAGCTGTCGGCCACCTGCAGGCCTTCGGCGTTGGCGACGCCCACCGAGTGCACGTCGTTGATGAACACCAGCAGGCCGGCGACCTTCATCTGCTTGGTGATGCCGAACTCCTTGGCCGCCTTCATCGCGTTGGTGAAGTCACCGCCGGCGTTCGCCATCGCGAGGATCTGCGCCT
>JBJMQK010000060.1:0-4962 GCA_045802735.1 Anaeromyxobacteraceae bacterium
CGAGGCGATCGCGGCGAAGTTTCCCGGTGGGGTGGTGGAGACGTACGAGGGGCTCGGCGGCGACGACTGCGCGTTCGTGAAGAAGGACGCGGTGCGGGACGTCTGCCGGTTCCTCAAGACCGACCCGGCGATGGCGTTCAACATGTCGCCGTACATCACGGCGGTGGACTATCAGGGCGAGGAGCCGCGCTTCGAGGTCGTCTACAACCTCCTCTCGACGACGCAGAACCACCGCGTTCGCCTCAGGGTGAAGGTGCCGGAGGGCGACCCCGTCGTCGCGAGCGTGACGCCGGTGTGGCGCGGCGCCGACTGGTTCGAGCGCTACTGCTTCGACATGTACGGCATCCGCTTCGAGGGCCACCCCGACCTGCGGCGCCTGCTCATGTACGACGAGTTCGTCGGCCACCCGCTGCGCAAGGACTACCCGCTGCGCGGCCGTCAGCCGCTCGTGCCGGAGCGCGAGGTGAACGACATCTACCGCGGCCCCGGCCCCACCGGCCGCGACTAGCGAACACCAGGCGAGGACGCATGGCCACGGACGGCAAGGGACTCGGCGGGCTCGACACGACCGCCACGCCAGGGAGCTTCGGCGCCGGCGAGCCGCAGCACGCGCTCGGCGGCGAGGAGCGGCACACGCTCGAGGAGGGACTGCCCCACCACGTCGCGAACTACGACGGACCCCTCGACGCGCCGCTGCGCGGCAAGGGCATGGTCGTGAACCTCGGCCCGAGCCATCCGGCGATGCACGGCGTGACGCGCGCCGTGGTCGAGCTCGACGGCGAGACGATCGTCGAGATGAAGCTCGACATCGGCTTCCTGCACCGCGGCTTCGAGAAGAGCTGCGAGAACGTCACCTGGGGGCAGGTCTTCCCGTACACGGATCGGCTGAACTACGTTAGCTCGATCATGAACAACGTCGGGTACGCGCTCGCGGTCGAGAAGCTCTGCAAGCTCGACGTCCCGCTCCGCGCGAGCTACCTGCGCGTCGTCACCTCCGAGCTGCACCGCATCTGCGATCACCTGACGCTCGTCGGCGCGATGGGCCTCGAGCTCGGCGCGATGTCCGTGTTCCTCTACGCCATCGAGGCGCGCGACCTCATCTGGGACCGCCTCACCGAGATCTGCGGCGCGCGGCTCACGTCGAACTACGTCCGCGTCGGCGGCGTGTCGCGCGACATGCCGGACGGCTGGGTCGACAAGACGCTCGCGACCCTCGACCGCGTCGTGGAGCTGCGCGATCTGTGCGACTCGCTCCTCGCGCGGAACCGCATCTTCATGGACCGGACGCGCGGCACCGGCGTCATCACGCGCGAGGACGCGCTCGACTACGGCTTCACCGGCCCGTGCCTGCGCGCCTCCGGCGAGCCCTACGACATCCGCAAGGCCGCGCCGTACCTCGTGTACGATCGGCTCGAGTTCGACATCCCGGTCGGCGCGAACGGCGACAACTTCGATCGCTACCTCATGCGGATCGAGGAGATGCGCCAGTCCGACCGCATCGTGCGCCAGTGCTTCGAGCAGATGGAGCCCGGCGAGTTCGTGGTCGCCGACTTCCGCTACGTGCTGCCCCCGAAGCCGCTCGTCTACGGGACGATCGAGGGCGTCATGGCGCACTTCAAGCTCGTCATGGAGGGCATCAAGGTGCCGCCGGGCGAGGCGTACAGCTACACGGAGGCGGCGAACGGCGAGCTCGGGTTCTACGTCGTCTCCGACGGCGGCGGCCGCCCGTACAAGATCGGCCTGCGCGCGCCCGGCTGGCCGATGCTGGCCGCCATCCCGCACATGACCAGGGGCTCGCTCCTCGCCGACCTCGTCCCGACCTTCGACAGCGTCAACATGATCGGCGGCGAGGTCGAGCAGTAGCCGCCCGCCGCCCGCGAGAGACACGACATGGCCGACGACACCAAGCCGCCCGCGCCCGCCGCGCCGCCTCCCGCGGCCGCGGCTCCGAAGCCGGCTCCCGGGCCCCCCGCGCCGCCCCCGCCCAAGAACCCGGGGTTCGTGACCTGCACCATCGACGGCCGCGAGGTCGTGGTGAAGCCGGGCACGAACGTCATCGAGGCGGCGAAGGCGCTCGGGATCGACATCCCGTTCTACTGCTATCACAAGCGCCTCTCCGTCGCGGCGAACTGCCGGATGTGCCTCGTGGAGATGTCGAACGCGCCCGGCGGGAAGCTCATGCCGGGCTGCCAGATGCCCGTCGCCGAGGGCATCGCGATCAAGACGGACACGCCGCGCGTGAAGGACCAGACGCGCGCGACGCTCGAGTTCCTGCTGCTCAACCACCCCGTGGACTGCGCGATCTGCGACCAGGCCGGGGAGTGCAAGCTGCAGGACTACTACATGAAGCACGACCAGAAGCCGTCGCGCCTCGACATCCCGAAGGTGCAGAAGGAGAAGCGCGTCCGGCTCGGGCCGACGGTGGTCCTCGACCAGGAGCGCTGCATCCTGTGCACGCGGTGCGTGCGCTTCATGCGCGAGGTGGCGAAGGAGCCGCAGCTCGGGGTCGCGGAGCGCGGCAACGAGAGCTGCATCACGACCTTCCCCGGCCAGCCGCTCGACTCGAAGTACGCGGGCAACACCGTCGACATCTGCCCGGTGGGCGCGCTCACCTCCTCGGACTTCCGCTTCCGCGGCCGCGTCTGGTTCATGTCGTCGGCGCGGAGCGTCTGCACCGGCTGCGCGCGCGGCTGCAACACGTTCCTCGACTACATGAAGGACGCGACCTACCGTTACCGCCCCCGCGAGAACGAGGCCGTGAACCCGGAGTGGATGTGCGACGACGGGCGCGTCTCGTACAAGTACCTGAACAACGAGCGCGTGCTCGCGCCGCGTGACGGACGCGGCGCGGCGGCGCGGGCCATCGGGCTCCCGGACGCCGCCGACGCCGCCGCGGCGGCGCTCAAGGCGCACGCCGCCGACGGCACGCTCGCGGCGCTCCTCTCGCCGGTCGCCTCGCTCGAGGACCTCCTCGCCGCGGCGCTCGTCGCGACCGAGGGGCTCGGCCTCGCCGAGGTGTTCGTCGGCGGTCGCCCCGACGGCTGGGAGGATGGCTTCCTGAAGCGTGCCGACGAGAACCCGAACCGCAAGGGCCTCGAGCTCGTCGCCCGCGCGTTCGGGCTCCTCGTCCGCCCGTTCGCCGAGCTCACGAAGGCGATCGAGGCCGGTCGCGTGAAGGCGGTGTGGGCGGTCGGCTCGGAGATCCCCGACCACGCCGCCGCGCCCACGTTCGGGAAGCTCGCCGCGTTCGTCTGCCAGTCCTACAACCACTCGCCGCTCGCCAGCGAGGCGACGCTGCTCCTGCCGGCGGCGCCGGCGTCGGAGAGCGACGGCACGTTCGTGAACTTCGAGGGGCGGGCGCAGCGCTTCGAGCTCGCCTACTGGCCGCGCGGGGGCGCGCGGCCGCACTGGGCCCTCGCCGGCGAGCTGGCGCGCGCGCTCGGCGCCGCGCGCTTCGCCGGCGCGCGCGAGGTGTTCGCGGAGCTCGGGCCCAGGCTCGGCGACGCGCTCGGCGGGTTCCAGTGGGACAGCCTCCCCTCGACCGGCCGGCGCCGCGGGCTCGTGCCGCTCGCCGCGGGCACCGTCGACGGGCGGCTCCCCGGGTACCGCGAGCGCGTGCCCACGGGGCAGGGCGGCGACACGCGCATGGATCTGTTGCTCACCACCAGGCGATAGGGAGGCGGCGTGCAGCGACTCATCGGAATGGTGGTGTTCACGGTCGTCCTCCCGTTGCTGATGGTGCTCTTCGCGATGGGGGCGTACCTCGCGGCGGGCGGGCTCGCGTCCCTCTTCGCAGCGCAGGGCTGGCCCCCGTCGTACGGCGCGGCCATCGCCAACATCCTCATCCTGCTGCTCGTCGTGGTGATGGTGGTCGGCTCGGGCCTCACCGTCGGCGAGCGCAAGTGGTCGGCGATGATCCAGAACCGCATCGGACCGAACCGCATCCGCTTCCTCGGGACCTCGGCCGGCGGCATCTACTTCCTCATCGCCGACGCGCTGAAGATGCTGACGAAGGAGAACATCCGGCCGTCGCAGCGCTCGCGCGTCCTCTACGAGCTCGCGCCCATCGCGGCGTTCGCGCCGGCGTTCGTGCTCTTCGCCGTCGTGCCGGTCGGCGACGCGGTGCAGGTGTTCGGGCAGACGGTGTCGCTGCAGGTCGCCTCCATCGACGCGGGGCTCCTGTTCGTCTTCGGCACCGCGTCGATCGCCGTCTACGGCACCGCGCTCGCGGGCTGGTCGTCGAACTCGAAGCTGGCGATGCTCGGCGGCGTCCGCGCCAGCTCGCAGATGATCGGGTACGAGGTCTCGCTCGGCCTCTCGCTCGTCGGCTCGATGATGGCGTACGGCTCGCTCCGCCTCGAGCAGATGGTCCAGGGGCAGGGGCAGCTCCTGTGGGGGTTCCTCCCGGCGCTCGGCTTCTTCCTGCAGCCGGTGGGGCTCCTCGTCTTCTTCACCTCCGCGTTCGCCGAGACGAAGCGCGCACCGTTCGACCTCCCCGAGGGCGAGAGCGAGATCGTCGGCTACTTCGTCGAGTACTCGGGGATGCAGTTCGGCCTCATGTTCCTCTCCGAGTTCGTGGAGATCGTGATCCTGTCGGGCATCATCGTCGCGGTCTTCCTCGGCGGCTGGCACCCCGTCTTCTTCGAGGAGGCGCTCAAGGCGCGCCTCTCGCCGCTCGCCTTCGCCGCGATCGGCGCCGGCGCGTTCCTGGCGAAGATGATCGTGCTCATGTGGGTCCAGCTCCTCATCCGCTGGGTCCTCCCGCGGTTCCGCTACGACCAGATCCAGAAGCTCTGCTGGCAGATCCTGCTCCCGGTCGCGCTCGTGAACATCTTCGTCACCGCCGCCGCGGTCCTCCTCGACCCCTCGCTCCGCCTCCTCGCCGTCATCGGCGTCGTCGAGCTCGTCGCGATGGGCGCCGTCACCGCCGCGGTCACCCGCGCGCCGGCGGCGGCAGCGGCG
>JBJMQK010000067.1:0-5915 GCA_045802735.1 Anaeromyxobacteraceae bacterium
CACGGCGTCATCAACTTCCTCGTCGACACCGACGGCGAGGTGATGAAGCGCGCCGTGCCGGACATCGGCTACCTGCACCGGTCCATCGAGAAGATCGGCGAGACGGTCACCTACCCCGGCTTCATGCCGTACACCGACCGCATCGACTACGTCGCGGCGATGTTCGCGAACGAGGGCTGGGCGATCGCGATCGAGAAGCTCCTCAAGGTCGCGCCGCCGCCGCGCGCCGAGTACCTGCGCGCCATCTCGGGCGAGCTCTGCCGCATCGCGAGCCACCTCGTCTCCGTCGGCACGATGGCGACGGACATCGGCGCCTCGACGCCGCTCGTGCACGCGCTGCGCGAGCGCGAGCAGGTGAACGACCTCATCGAGGCGCTCTGCGGCGCCCGGCTCACCTACAACTACCACCGCATCGGCGGCGTCGCGTACGACGCGCCGCAGGGCTGGGCGGACAAGGTCCTCAAGTTCCTCGACCACTTCGACTCGAACCTCGTCGAGTGGGACCGCCTCATCACGTACAACGAGATCTACGTGAAGCGCCTCGCGGACGTGTGCGTCATCACGCGCGACATGGCGATCGACTACGGCCTCGTCGGACCGAACCTCCGCGGCTCGGGCGTCGACTGGGACGTCCGCCGCGACGTGCCGTACGGCGCGTACAAGGACTTCAAGTTCGAGGTGCCGGTGGGCCACGGCGAGCGCGGCGCGACCGGCGACGCGTTCGACCGCTACTACGTGCGCGTGCAGGAGATGCTGCAGTCGTCCCGCATCGTCCGCCAGGCCATCGAGAAGCTCCCCGAGGGCGAGGTCATGGCGAAGGTGCCGAAGCGCATCAAGCCCGAGGCCGGCGAGGTGCTGTCGCGCGTGGAGTCGGCCCGCGGCGAGATGGCCTACTACGTCGTGTCCGACGGCACCGAGAAGGCCTACCGCGTCCACGCCCGCACCGGCAGCTTCACGGCGATGGGCATCATCGAGGACATCTCACCCGGCCTGATGATCGCGGACCTCGTCGCCCTCATCGCGAGTCTGGACGTCGTCGCCCCCGAGATCGACCGGTAGTTGGAGACCGCGAGTTCATGCCCGCCACCGAGACCTACGCTCCGAAGTACACGCCGAAGGCGCTCGTCGCCGTCACGCTCGCGCTCGCGCTCGGGCTGCCGGCGGCCCTCTTCGGCGGCATCATGTTCCTGTCGCCGCTCGTCAAGCCCGCAGTCCTCGACACCGCGATCCGCACGTGGTTCGGCGTGGCCGACCCCGAGCACTGGGCCTACCGCGACCTGTTCTTCGCGGGCGCGCTCGCCCTGCTCGCGTTCGTGTTCGTGAACTTCGGCGCGATCTTCTCCGGCGTCATCTCCTGGTACGAGCGCCGCGTCGCGGGCCGCATCCAGAGCCGCATCGGCCCGAACCGCGCCGGCGCGGGCGGCTTCCTCGTGTGGATCGCCGACGCGGTGAAGCTCATCCTCAAGGAGGACCTCGTCCCGGCGGACGCCGACAGCCTCCTCTTCCGCGCGGCGCCGTACTTCGTGCTGCTCGGGTTCGCGCTCACCTTCGTGGTGCTGCCCTTCGGGCACTCGCTCGTCCTCACCGACATGAACGTCGGCATCTTCTACGTGACGAGCGTCACGGCCCTCGTCGTCATCGGCATCCTCATCTCCGGGTGGTCGTCGAACTCGAAGTGGGCGCTCTTCGGCGGCATGCGCTCCGCGGCGCAGGTCATCTCCTACGAGATCCCGGCCGGCATCGCGATCTTCGTCCCGGTGCTCATGGCCGGGACGCTCTCGATGCAGGGCATCATCCGCGCGCAGGGCGGCTTCCCCTGGGAGTGGTTCATCTTCCGCAACCCCGCCGCGCTCGTCGCGTTCTTCATCCTCTTCACGAGCCAGCTCGCCGAGGGCAACCGCACGCCGTTCGACCTCCCCGAGGCCGAGTCGGAGCTCGTGGCCGGCTACCTCTCCGAGTTCTCCGGCTTCCGCTTCGCGCTCCTCATGCTCGCCGAGTACGGCAACATCTGGGTCCTCTCCGCCATCTCCACGACGCTCTTCCTCGGCGGCTGGCAGATCCCCGGCGTGTCCGCCGAGGCGATCGACGCCGTGCGCGGCGCCGGCGCCCTCCCGAGCGCGGGCTGGTTCGGCTGGCAGGCCGTCTCGATGCTGGTGTTCATCGCGAAGTGCGCCGTGCTCTCGAACGTGGTCGTGTGGCTGCGCTGGACGCTGCCCCGCATCCGCATCGACCAGATGATGTCGCTCTGCTGGAAGTACCTCGTCCCGGCGGCCTTCGTCTGCTTCGTGTTCACGCTGTTCTGGGAGCTCGCGGCGGGCTCTGTGCCGAAGCTCGAGCTCGTCTCGGGCGCGGTGCTGACGGCGGCCGCGGTCACCGTCCTCCTCCTGTTCGCGAAGCGCGTGCGCGACAACATCCACGCCGTGCACGGCGACAAGCTCGACCTGTCCAACTGGTAGCCCGGAGCGAAGGAATGTCTCAGTCCCAGACCAACGAATACGTCGGCAACGTGAAGGACACCGTCCAGTCGTTCTGGCACGGCCTGTCGATCACGCTGTCGCACCTGCTCCGCCGCCCGTCCACGATCCAGTACCCGGATCGCACGCCGCTGCCGGTGCGCGACACGCTGCCGCCGCGCTACCGCGGGTTCCTCGAGGTGGACGCGAGCATCTGTACGGGATGCCAGGCCTGCGAGCGCGCCTGCCCGATCACCTGCATCCAGATCAACCTCGAGAAGGACCCGGCGAACCCGAAGCTCCGCGTCGTCACGCAGTTCGACATCGACGAGGCGAAGTGCATGTTCTGCGGGCTGTGCGTCGAGCCGTGCCCCACGGGCTCGATCCAGCACACGCGCGAGTTCGAGGCGACGCAGCGCTCGATCCGGAACCTCACGTTCCGCTGGGCCGACCCCGAGAACCCGTTCCCGGTCTACAAGGTGCCGAAGGGCGCCGAGTACTACCCGCGCGCGCCGCTCGGCGAGATCCTGCGCGCGAAGATCGCGGAGCGCGCCTGGGACGCGCCCGGCCCCGAGTTCCTGCCGCCCGAGCCCCCGGGCACGAAGAAGGCGGAGCCCGGGCCGGCGAAGAAGGCCGCCGCCGCGGCAGCGAAGCCCGCGGCTGACGCCGCCGCCGCGAAGCCGGCAGCGGACGCCGCCGCCGCGAAGCCGGCGCCGACCGCGCCCGCCCCTGCGCCCGAGGCGAAGCCCGCCGCGGCCGCCGCCCCCGCGGTGCCCGCCGCGCCCGCTGTCAAGACGGCCCCCGCGGCGCCCGCTGCGGCGAAGGCCGCCGCCCCGGCGCCGGTCGTCATCGCGGCGAAGCCCGCCGCCGCCGTGCAGCAGGCCGCGCAGGCCGTGAGCCCGGCCGCCGTCGCCGCGCCCGCCGCCGTCGCGGCGCCCGCTGCTCCGGCGGCGCCGGTTGCGCCGGTTGCGCCCGCGCAGGTCGACACCACACCCGGGCAGAAGGCGTGAAAGGGACCACGATGAACTCCGGTCGCAACCGCATCGGCCTCTACGTCGGCCTCGGCGCCCTCGTCGCCGCGTTCGTGGGCGTGCTCGGCGCGCGCGTCGCGTCGAGCGGCGCGACGCTCCCCGCCGACCTCTCCCTCGGCGCCCTGACGCTCCGCGACGTGCTCTTCTACGCCTTCGCGGCGATGGCCCTCACCGGCGCCGCCGGCGTCGCGTTCTCGAAGAACATCGTCTACACGGCGGTGGGGCTCCTCATCGCCCTGCTCGGCGCCGGGTCGCTCTACGTGTTCCTCTCGGCGGACTTCGTCGCGGTGACGCAGCTGCTCGTCTACATCGGCGGCGTCCTCGTGCTGGTGCTGTTCGCGGTCATGCTGACGAACCGCATCGGCGAGGTGAACATCTCGAACGCGAGCCTCGGCATCGCGGGGGGCACGGCGCTCCTCTGCGCCACCGCGCCGGTGCTGCTCTTCGTCGCCGTGGCGACGCCCTGGTCCGTCCGCTTCGGGGGCGAGCTCGCGCCGACGACGCGCATCATCGGCAACGAGCTGCTCACCCGCTGGCTCCTGCCCTTCGAGATCGTCTCGATCGTCCTCCTCGCGACGCTGATCGGCGCGGTCGTCATCGCGCGCAAGGAGCTGAAGCCGGAGGAGCAGGCCTAAAGGACCCCTCGAGGCCCGCGCCGTCGGCGGCCACGGAGAACGCATGTTGCACGTCGGACTTCAGCACTTCTTGGTGGTCGGCGCCCTGCTCTTCAGCCTGGGCCTCCTCACCGTGGCGACGCGCCGCAACGCGGTCGGCGTCCTCATGGGCGTGGAGCTCATCCTCAACGGCGCCAACGTCAACTTCGTCGCCTTCAACCACTACGTCACGGGCGGCGTGTCGGGGCAGATCTTCGCCCTGTTCATCATCGTCCTGGCGGCGGCGGAGGCTGCGGTCGGCCTCGCCATCGTCCTCGCCATCTTCCAGACGTTCCGGTCCATCGACGTCCGCCTCGCGGACACGATGCGGGAGTAAGACAGAGATGGAACACGCGACGCACGAGCTCGGACCGTTGCTGGTCCACAACGTCAGCTACCTCTGGCTCATCCCGCTCTTCCCGCTCGTCGGGTCGTTCATCAACGCGGTCTTCGGCTGGCGCTTCGAGCGCTCCGGCAAGAAGTCGCTGGTGCACGTCATCGCCGTGGCGGCCATGGCGCTGTCCTTCCTCGTCGCGGTCCGCGCCTTCGTCGAGATGGTGGGGCTCGACCCGGGGCACCGCTTCCTGCAGGACACGCTCTGGAACATGCTCACCGCCGGGCGCGTGAGCGTGGACTTCGCGTTCGCGCTCGACCCGCTGTCGATGATGATGGTCCTCATCATCACCTTCATCGGTACGCTCATCCACGTCTTCTCCATCGGCTACATGTGGGACGACGAGGCGAAGGCGTACTGGCGCTTCTTCATGTGGCTGAACCTGTTCGTCTTCTCGATGCTCCTCCTCGTGATGGGCGACAACCTCGTCGTCATGTTCTTCGGGTGGGAGGGCGTCGGCCTCTGCAGCTACGGGCTCATCAGCTTCTACTACACGGACCGTGTGAAGGCCGCGGCCGGCATGAAGGCCTTCGTCGCGAACCGGTTCGGCGACTTCGGCTTCATCGCGGGCATGCTGCTCCTCTTCTGGGCGCTCGGCGGCGCCTGGGCGATGAACGCCGCGACGAACCACGCCGAGTACGAGCCGCACGAGGGCGTGAACGCCATCGCCGGCGCCTCGAACAAGGCCGAGCTCGCCACGACCCAGAAGCTCGTCGACGTGGGCGAGGGCCACCTCGTGAAGGTCGGCCCGACGCTCAACTTCCGCGAGCTGCGCGACCAGATCGTCATCGAGAAGACCGGCGTCGCCGAGCACCTCAAGGAGCAGAAGGTGTGGGGCTTCGCGCTCCTCGCGCTCGTCGGGATCCTCCTGTTCGTCGGCGCGATGGGCAAGAGCGCCCAGGTGCCGCTCTACGTCTGGCTCCCCGACGCCATGGCCGGCCCGACGCCGGTGTCCGCCCTCATCCACGCGGCGACGATGGTGACCGCCGGCGTGTACATGGTGGCGCGCCTCAACTTCGTCTTCTCGCTGTCGCCCGACGCGATGGGCTGGATCGCCTTCATCGGCGCGCTCACCGCGATCTTCGCCGCGACGATCGGCTTCTTCCAGTACGACATCAAGAAGGTCCTCGCCTACTCGACCGTCTCGCAGCTCGGCTTCATGTTCATCGGCGTCGGCGTCGGCGCCTACTGGGCGGGCACCTACCACCTGCTCACGCACGCCTTCTTCAAGGCGACGCTCTTCCTCGGGTCGGGCTCCGTCATCCTCGGCTGCCACCACGAGCAGGACATGCGGAAGATGGGCGGCCTCAAGAAGTACATGCCCGTCACGCGCTGGACCTACCTCGTCGCGTGCTGGGCCATCGCCGGGTTCCCGTGGGCGAGC
>JBJMQK010000095.1:0-3711 GCA_045802735.1 Anaeromyxobacteraceae bacterium
GTCGAGGTCTTCGTCGCCGTCTGGCCGTGGGGTGCCTACCTCGGAGAGGAGGGAAAGCAGAAGGGCGTGCGGGCCAAGGTCTCATCGTGGCGCCGCATCTCATCCGCTGGGCTCATCCCTCACGCAAAGGCCTCCGGCCAGTACCTCAACTCGATTCTCGCCAAGACCGAGAGCGCGAACGCCGGCTACGAGGAGGCGATCCTGCTCGACGACCGTGGCTTCGTCTGCGAAGGCTCCGGCGAGAACATCTACCTCGTCCGCGAGGGCGAGATCGTCACACCCGGCCACGCCTCATCGATCCTCGATGGAATCAACCGCAAGTCGGTGATCCAGATCGCGCGCGACCTCGGCTACACCGTGGTCGAACGCGACATCGCGCGCGCCGAGCTCTACCTCGCCGAGGAGGTCTTCCTGACCGGCACCGCCGCCGAGCTCGTCCCGGTGGTCGAGATCGACGACCACGAGATCGGCGAGCCCGGCGAGATCACCCGTGTCATCCAGAGCAAGTTCGACGACGCGCTCCACGGTCGGCTCGAGGAGTACCGCGAATGGCTCGACCCGGTGGGCGAGCCGACGGGTGAGGCCCCGCCTGCGCCGTCTGCCGCCCACGTGGACGCCGAGGAGGTCGGAGAACCGGCCTCCGGTACTCTGGGCTCCTGATGGGGCAGCGCTTCACAGGGCGAATTACAGGCACCGCAGCCGCCTAGCGGCGCGGTCACCGCGTGCCCCCACAGAGGGGCTCTACGTTCACCCTCGAAGCTAAGGAAGAAGCGATGCGACAGGTACTCCTCTACGACACGACTTTGCGCGACGGCATGCAGGGCCAGGGCATGTCCCTGTCCGCGCAGGAGAAGGTGCGTGTCGTCCGCAAGCTCGACGAGCTCGGGATCCACTTCATCGAGGCGGGCTTCCCGGGCTCAAACCCGAAGGAGCTGGAGCTCTTCGAGATGCTCGCCGAGGTCGAGCTGCCGCACGCCGCCGTCTGTGCCTTCGGCATGACCCGACGCCGCGACACCGAGGCGGCCGAGGACGAGGCGCTTCGCCTGCTCGCCACAGGCTTCGCGCCGGTGGTCACGCTGGTGGGGAAGACCTGGGGCCTCCATCTCGAGAAGGTGACCAAGGTGAGCCGCGAGGAGAACCTCGCGATGATCCGCGACTCGGTCTCATACCTGACCAACGCCGGCAAGCGAGTGGTCTACGACGCCGAGCACTTCTTCGACGGCTATCGCGCCGATCCGGCGTACGCGCTCGAGACCCTGCGCGCGGCGGCGCGCGGCGGGGCGGAGACGCTCGTCCTCTGCGACACGAACGGCGGCTCCTTGCCGTGGCAGGTCGCCGACACCGTCCGCGCCGTCCGCGCCTCGGTGAAGCACCCGCTCGGCGTGCACACGCACGACGACGCCGGCTGCGCGGTGGCGAACGCGCTCGCGGCGGTGAAGGAGGGCGCGGTCCAGGTCCAGGGCACGGTGAACGGCTACGGCGAGCGCTGCGGCAACGCGAACCTGTGCTCGATCATCCCATCGCTCGAGCTGAAGATGGGCCTGCGCTGCCTTCCGGACGGCCACCTCCCGGCGCTGCACGAGCTGTCGGCGTTCGTCGCCGAGGTGGCGAACCTCGCGCCCAACGATCACCAGCCCTACGTCGGCCGCTCGGCGTTCGCTCACAAGGGCGGCATCCACGTCGCGGCGATGCGGCGGAGCGAGGTGTCCTATCAGCACATCGACCCCTCGCTCGTCGGCAACCAGATGCGCGTCGTGGTGAGCGAGCTGTCCGGCCGCGGGAACCTCCTCAGCAAGGCGGAGGAGCTCGGCCTCGCGGTGAAGGGCGGTGACGACCTCGCCGGCGTCCTCAACGAGATCAAGCTGCTCGAGGCGAAGGGGTTCTCGTTCGAGGCCGCCGAGGCGTCCGTCGCGCTGCTCATGAAGCGGCAGGACGCGGCGTACCGCGCGCCGTTCGAGCTCGTCGACTTCCTGGTGAACGTGCAGCACCGGGCCGGGCGCGGCCTCTTCTCCGAGGCGATGGTGAAGGTGAAGGTCGAGGGCCAGGTGGTGCACACCGCCGCCGACGGCGACGGCCCGGTCGACGCGCTCGACGCGGCGCTGCGCAAGGCGCTCGCGCCGCACTACCCCGAGGTGCAGGAGCTGCACCTCACCGACTACAAGGTCCGCATCCTCGACTCGACGAACGGGACCGGCGCGATCACGCGCGTGCTCATCGACACGCACCGCGGCGGCGAGACCTGGAGTACCGTGGGCGCGAGCACCAACATCATCGAGGCGAGCTGGCGCGCGCTCGTGGACGCCATCGAGTACGGGCTCACCGTCGCCGGGAGGTCCAATTGAAGGCCAGGATCGTCGTGCTGCCCGGGGACGGCATCGGCCCCGAGGTCACCGCCGAGGCGGTGAAGGTGCTGAAGCTCGTCGCCGAGCGCTTCGGCCACGAGCTCCAGTTCACCGAGCGGCTCATGGGCGGCTGCTCCATCGACCGCCACGGGACCTCGCTCACCGACGAGACGCTCGCCGACTGCAAGGCGTCGAGCGCGGTGCTGCTCGGCGCCGTGGGCGGGCCGAAGTGGGACGACCCGCGCGCGAAGGAGCGGCCCGAGCGCGGCCTGCTCGCGCTGCGCAAGGGGCTCGGCGTCTTCGCGAACCTGCGCCCGGTGCGCGTGCACGAGAGCCTCCTCGACGCCTCGCCGCTCAAGCCCGAGCGCCTCCGCGGCGTGGACATCCTCGTCATCCGCGAGCTCACCGGCGGCCTCTACTTCGGCCAGCCCAAGGGCCGCGACGTGAAGGACGGGCACGAGCGCGCGGTGGACACGCTCGAGTACCAGGACTTCGAGGTGAAGCGCGTCGTCGAGCTGGCGTTCCGGCTCGCGCAGGGGCGGAAGAGGAAGGTGACGTCGGTCGACAAGGCGAACGTCCTCGAGTCGTCGCGGCTGTGGCGGGAGATCGCGACCGCGATCGGCGCGGTGAACCCGGGCGTCGCGCTCGATCACGTCCTCGTGGACACCGCCTCGATGCGCCTCATCACGCACCCGTCGAGCTTCGACGTGATCGTCACCGAGAACATGTTCGGCGACATCCTCACCGACGAGGCGTCGGTGCTCGCCGGGTCGATGGGCATGCTGCCGTCGGCCTCGATCGGCGACGGCGGGCCAGGGCTCTACGAGCCGATCCACGGCTCGGCGCCCGACATCGCGGGGAAGGGCATCGCGAACCCGGTCGGCACGATCCTCTCCGCGGCGATGCTGCTGCGGCACTCGCTCGGGCTCACGGCCGAGGCGGGCGTCATCGAGGACGCGGTGGACGCGACGATCTCCGACGGCTGCCGCACCGGCGACCTCGGCGGCAAGCTCGGCACGCGCCAGATGACGGACGAGATCGTGAAGCGGCTCGACCAGGAGATCGCCGAGGTCGGCGGCCGCTGAGGCTCAGGACCGGCCGGGCGGCCCCGGCGGGCGCTCCGGCTGCACGTGGTCCACCCGGGTGAGGCGGTCCTGGAGGACCGTCACGCCCTCGATCGCCTGCACGCGCTCCAGCAGCCCGTCCGCGAGCGCGCGCGGCACCCGTCCGAAGAGGACGACCGCGCCGTCCTCCGCGAACACCTCGACGTCGGCGGGCAGCTCGACCCGTGCCTGCACGCGCGCCACGAGCTCGTCGTCGGAGAGGTCTCCCTCATCCGTTCGCCCTGAGCGGAGCGTCGCGGAACGCG
>JBJMQK010000145.1:0-2814 GCA_045802735.1 Anaeromyxobacteraceae bacterium
ATCTCGCCTTCCCTCACCTCGAACGAGAGATCGCCCACCGCCCGCAGGCCGCCGAAGTGCCGCGTCAGCCCGCTAACTTCCAGGAGCGCCATGGGCGACCTCCTTCGGCGCGCGGCCGCGCGTGGCGAGGCGGTGCGCGCGCCCCCCGATCCCCTCCGGCATGAACCGGATGACGAGCATCATGCAGAGTCCGTAGACGACGAGGTGGCCCGACGGCAGGCGATCGCGCATCATCTCGCCGAGCGCGGTCAGGAAGAGCGCGCCGACGAGCGGGCCCCCGACCGTGCCGAGGCCCCCGACCATGGCGATGAAGACCATCTCCATCGAGAGCCCGATCTCGAGCACCGCGTCGGGGTCGACGTAGCGGAAGTACAGGGCGTAGAAGCCCCCGCCGACGCCGGCGAGGAACGCGGAGAGCGCGAGCGTCAGCACCTTCGCGCGCACGGGGTCGATGCCCACCGCCTCGGCGGCGTCCTCGTCCTCGCGGATCGCGACGAGGTAGGCGCCGAGGCGCGAGCGCTCGAGCCAGGCGGTCGCCGCGAGCGCGCCCGCCGCGAGCGCGAGCGCGAGCAGGTAGAACGGCGCCTTCGTCTCCCAGTCGACGGCGTGGCCGGCGACGCGGAGCGGCGGCAAGGTCGTGATGAGGAAGCCCACCGGGCCGTTCGTGAGCGACTCCCAGTTGAGGGCGAGGAGCCGGAACAGCTCCGCCACGGCGAGCGTCGCGAGCGAGAAGTACGGCCCGCGCAGGCGGAAGCAGAGGAGGCCCACCGGCAGCGACGCGGCCGCGGCGGCGGCGCCGCCGAGCGGGATGCCCCACCACGGCGCGATCCCGAGCTTGAGGTACAGGATCATCGTCGCGTAGGCGCCGATGCCGACGAGCGCGGCGTGGCCGAACGAGACCTGCCCCGCGAAGCCGCCGAGCACGTTCCAGGCGGCGCCGAGGAGCGTCCACATGAGGACGAGGATGCAGACGTGCAGCAGGAACGAGCGCGGGATCGCGAGCGGGAGGAGCGCCGCGGCGGCGGCGAGGAGCGCGAGCGGGACCTGGCGCGCGCTCACCGCCGCGCCCCGAAGAGCCCGGACGGACGGTAGAGGAGGACGCCGAGGAAGAGGGCGAACCCGATCCCGTCCTTGTAGGCGGACGACACGTAGACCGCGCCGAGCGACTCGACGACGCCGAGCAGGATGCCGCCCGCGATGGCGCCGGGCACGGAGCCGAGGCCCCCGAGCACCACGATGACGAAGCACTTCACGATGAGCAGCTCGCCGACCGTCGGGTAGAGGTAGAGCGACGGCGCGAGCAGCACGCCCGCGGCGCCGGCGAGCGCGGTGCCGAGGCCGAACGTCACGAGCGCCACCCGCTCGACCTCGATGCCCATGAGCACCGCCGCCTCGCCGTTCTGCGACACGGCGCGGATGGCGCGGCCGAGGTCGGTGCGGCCGAGGAAGAGCCAGAGCGCGGCGGTGATGGCGATGGCGAGCCCGAAGGCGATGGCGAGCGGCACCGCGATCGAGACGCCGAGGGGGTGGAGCGGGAGCGCCCCGTAGGAGAGCGTGATCGTCCGGTAATCGCCGCTCCAGGCGAGGAGCGCGAGGTTCGCGACGAGGAGCGACAGCCCGGCCGTGTAGAGGAGCGTGTTGAGCTCGCCGCCGGGGAGGATGGGGCGCAGGAGGAAGCGGTACACGAGGGCGCCCGCCACGAACATGACGGGCGCCCACAGCAGCAGCGACAGGAACGGGTCGAGGTGCCACAGCGCCTGCCCCCAGAACGCGCCGAACATCCCCAGCATCACCATCTCGCCGTGCGCGAGGTTGATGATGCGCATGACGCCGAAGACGACCGTCAGCCCGATGCCGATCATCGCGTAGAGCGCGCCGGTGAGGACGCCGCTCACGAGCGACTGGGTGAAGGTTTCCATGGGGACGGGCGGCCCTTCGACTCCGGGCGCTCGTTACCGGCTCGCGATCTCCGGGAACACCATCTTCGACTCCGCGTAGTTCTTCGGCCAGACGTTGAGGAGCTTCCCCTCGTGCCACTGCGCGAGGACGGTGTGCTCCGGCGAGTGGATGTTCTGGTTCGTGTACTGGTCGCCCACCGGGCCCTTCCAGTTGCCGAACTTCGTCTTGCCGAAGACGGTGGTCATCTCGGTCGCGAGGAGCGCCTTCTGGACCGCGTCGCGATCGGCCTGGAGGTCGCCGGTGAGCTTCGCGCGCCCGACCGCGTCGGCGATGATGTGGATGGCGGCGTACCCCTCCACCTCGTGCTCGTGCGGCCAGATGCCGTACTTCGCGTGGAACTTCTCGTAGAACGCCTTCGTCTTCGGGTCGTTCGGGTTGCCCGACCAGGCGGCCGACGAGAAGACGTTCTCGGCGAGCGGGCCGAGCTGGTTCGCGAAGTCGGCGACGCCGAAGCCGCCGCCGAAGCCCACGAACGCCCGCGGCTTCACGCCGATCTCCTTCGCGTGGCGGGTGAGCAGGATCGCGTCGGTGGTGGAGACGGCGATCATGAGCAGGTAGTCGGGGTTCGCGCCCTTCACCTTCGTCATGATCGGCTTGAAGTCGAGCGTGTTCACCGGGTACGCCTGGTCGGCGACGATGGGCACGTTCTTCGACTTGAGGAACGTCATCACGGCGGCGCCGATGGTCTTGCCGAACAGGGTATTGTCGTAGACCACCGCCGCCGACTTCGGCATCGCGCCTTGCGAGTCGCTCACGAAGCCCTGCCACGCCTGCGGATAGATCGAGCCCGTCGGGTTGTTGCGGAACACGTACTCGAAGCCCTTGGCGGTGATCTGGTCGGCGGAGGGGTGGTCG